>CALKUJ010000082.1 GCA_937996825.1 uncultured Polynucleobacter sp.
TCTTTTGGGGGTCTAGGCGGCTGGCCAGGCGTTCGAGTTTTCGCGGTGAGCTCAGGCCTGCGCGGGCGGCCACGATGATTTCTCGGGCGAGGCGGGTCCAGATCTTGCCCCGCTTTTCGTCTTGGCGACCTTTGCGATGCTGGATATTGGCCCATTTGGAATGACCGGCCATAAAGACTCCCTGAATAACTTTTATTGAAGAATTGCTATATATTTAGCTAAGTTTGTAATTTTAGGCAAATTAGCGCCTGATTAGCCAAAAAACTCAAAAATTAAGCAAAAACAACTAAATAAAAACAGGAGACAGTCATGAGTGTGATTCAGTCAAAAGCCATCAAAATGATGCAAGTGGGTGGCCCAGAGGTTCTGCAGTGGGTTGATATCGAAGTGGCAGCCCCTGGCCCTGATGAGGTGAGGGTGGTTCATGAGGCCATTGGCTTGAACTTCATTGATGTTTATTTCCGTAAAGGTGTTTATCCACAACCATTGCCAGGCTGGCTTGGTATGGAAGCTGCTGGTGTGATTGAGTCAGTTGGTTCAAATGTGAAACATGTCAAAGTTGGTGATCGTGTTGCTTATGCAGGTAAACCTGCGGGTGCGTATTCACAAGTACGCGTGATGCCAGCAGAAATTGTGGTCAAGTTGCCTGATGCCATTTCATTTGAGATGGGGGCAGCCATGATGTTGCAGGGCTTGACCGTTAATTACTTGTTGACCGATAGCTATAAAGTTCAAGCAGGCGATACAGTTTTGTTCCACGCTGCTGCAGGTGGTGTTGGTTTGATCGCGATGCAGTGGTTAAAGTTACTGGGTGCCACAGTGATTGGTACCGTGGGCTCAGAAGAAAAAGCGGCCTTAGCTAAATCATATGGCTGTGATCACACGATTTTGTATACGAAGGAAGACTTCGTGGCACGCACCAGAGAGTTGACCAATGGTAAGGGCGTGAACGTTGTGTATGACTCGATTGGTAAAGACACCTTTATGCAATCCTTGGATTGCATAAAGCCACGCGGCATGATGGTGACCTATGGCAATGCTTCAGGCCCTGTGCCGCCGATTGATGTGGGTATTTTGGGTGTGAAGGGTTCGCTAAAGCTCACCCGACCAACCGTGATGACTTATGCACATGACAGAAGTTTGTTAGAGCCAATGTCTGCTGATCTATTTGATAAGGTGATCAAGGGCAAAATCAAAATTGAAATCAATCAACGCTATCAATTGCAAGATGCGGCCCAGGCTCATCGTGATTTGGAGGATCGCAAAACCACTGGATCAACGATCTTTTTGCCTAGATAAAAATAACTTCAAGCATTGATAAAGGATTTGGATTAAATGAGCACCATTGCATTTATTGGACTAGGCAATATGGGACGTCCCATGGCTGGCTTTTTGTTAAAAGCAGGTCATCAATTGCGTATCTACGCAAGACGTCCTGAGGTTTTTCAAAATGAAGCAAAGCATTTGATTGATGCTGGTGCGATTGCCTGTTCAACTCCTGCGCAAGCTGCACAAGGTGCTGATTTCATCATCACCAATGTCATGGGTACCCAGGATGTGGCAGATGTCTTGCACGCTGGTAAGGATGCGGCTATTCAAACAGCCAAGTCTGGAGCTATTTGCATTGATCACAGCACAATTGATCCTCAAGGTACTAAAGACATTGCCGCAATCATGGCAACCAAAGGCGTGGCTTATGTGGATGCTCCAGTGAGCGGCGGTGTTAAGGCTGCGACAGAGGGTACTTTGGTGATGATGATGGGTGGTTCCGATCAAGATGTGACAAAAGTAAAAGAAATTGTGAAGAACTATGCCAAGACAATCACGCACATTGGTGGAGTGGGTCATGGGCAGGTAGCAAAGTTATGTAACCAGATTGCTCAGGTGATCAACATCCAAGGTATTGCTGAATCTTTGCGCTTTGCACAAGCCAATGGTGCTGATTTACAGAAAGTATTTGAGGCAATTTCTGGTGGCATGGCAGGTAGCCGGATGCTTGATTTGATGGGTCCTAAGATGGTATCAAGAGACTTCAAAGCCGGCATTGAAGCAAGGCTTCACGCCAAGGATTTTTTCTTGGTAAAAGACGCTGCGACAAAAAGCCATTTGGACATGCCAGCCTTGCAAACAGTGGCTGTGCAGTTAGAGAAACTGATGGAGTCTGGATGGGGGTACGATGACACTTCTTCACTTCTGAAGGTTCTTGAGGCATAATAGCGGTCTTGCTTGCAATTCAGTGAAAAGTGAAGAGCAGCAACACACATGCCGCGGTGGTGAAATTGGTAGACACAGGAGACTCAAAATCTCCCGCCCAAAAGGTGTGACGGTTCGAGTCCGTCCCGCGGCACCAAACTTAATTCTTCTTCTTAATTAATCAAAGATTTATTCAAAAAGTTTTTTGGCGTTTGCCACAGCCCAATCTTTGAGATCGATATTTTCTGGCTTTGAAAGTTCTGCGTGTAATTGATCGTGAAATTCAACTTCACCATCTTCGCGAAATTTAAGAGGTAGTTCTTCGCCATTGTCAGGCAACTGATTAGAGACCTGACTGATCAGGTCTAAAAGACGCTCAGCTTTAGTATAAAAATCGTCCATTGCGTCCATTGATTTATATTTTATATAAATTAAAACTTAATCTTAACATCGAGTTTATCTATTTGACGCCATAATTTTTACTTCAATTGGCTAATTCGAGGTATAGAATGGTTAACCATGAATGTCAATCAGAAAATTCGACAATACTTGCTTTACTTAAAGCAATGCGATGATTTAGATGCGAAATATAACCTTGATGATATCGAGGTTAAGTTGCTAAATGAAATTGCATACGCTTTATTAGCTGAGAGTTCATTGACTGTATCTGGAGCTTTGGCTCTTAAGAAAATTGCTTCTCCTGCAACCTTGCATGCGGCAATGAAGCGTTTGATTGTTAAAAACTTAATCTTGCAAATTCCTGCAAAAGATTCGCGCACAAAATACCTTGATTTGAGTAAGTCTGGTTGGAAGAGATACTCTGAGCATGCTGATATTTTGGCTGCTTCGGCCAAGTAGGCAATTCACTCATTCGGCGTAAATTAAAAAATAAATGCTTGCATATCGTCACGCCTTTCACGCAGGTAACCATGCTGATGTTCTAAAGCATTGCGTGCTTCAACAAATCTTGCTCTACATGAATCAAAAAGATAAGCCTTATTGGGTGATCGACACCCATGCTGGAGCGGGCATGTATTCACTTGAATCAGAATATGCCAATACCAAAGGTGAGTATCACCATGGTGTGGCTCGTTTGTGGGATCGTGATGATTTGCCGCCGGTATTGCAAGAGTATTTAGATTTGGTGAAAGCATGCAATAACAAAGGTGAGTGGACTTTGTATCCTGGCTCACCAGAAATCATTCGCCGCACCATCAGAGCAGAAGACCGTATGCGCTTGTTTGAGCTTCATCCGACTGATCATGATTTGTTGGCCGAACATTTTGAGCGTGATCGTCAAACCAAGATATTTAAGAGTGATGGTTTTGCTGCGCTCAAAGCTTTATTGCCGCCACCAACCAAGCGTGGGGTGATTTTCATGGACCCGCCTTATGAGATCAAAAGCGATTATCCAAAAGTCATTGCTGCTCTAGAGGAAGGTTTGGCTCGATTTGCTGAAGGTGTGTATGTGGTTTGGTATCCCATCTTAACTCGTGGTGATCATCGTCCATTGGTCGAGTCGATGCGAGGGCTGTCAGAAAAAACCTTGAATGTTTCAATCACCGTTCAAGAACCGGATGAACGAGGCTTTGGAATGTTGGGCAGTGGCCTGTGTGTGATCAACCCGCCTTGGGTATTGAAGGACACCTTGAATACCATCTTGCCGTATTTGGTCGATGCCCTTGCGCAATATCCAGGAGCTCGTTACGAGCTCTCATAGATATTGTGTATTTAAATGAATTTAAATTTGGTAATCAACACTCTCACCCAACATTGCTTGATCAACTAATTTACGCGTCAAGCTTGGTGAAAATAATTCAATGAATGTATAAACAAAAGAACGCAAATAAGCATTTTGCTTAAGTGCAATTTTTGTCACATTGTTGCCAAACAAATGTCCGGCTGGAATGGCCTTTAAATTTTTATCACGTTCAGCATCGTAAGCAACTCCCGCCACGATACCAATCCCCATGCCAGTCTCAACATAGGTTTTGATCACATCAGCATCAATAGCTTCTAAGACCACATCTGGTTTTAGATGTTTGCTCTCAAACGCTTTGTCTATTTTTGAGCGACCGGCAAATGCTGTGTCATAAGTGATGATCGGATATTCCACCAAGTCTTCAAGAGAAATATTCTTTTTGGAGAGCAGGGGATGTTCTGATTGAACCGCGATCACGTGCTGCCACTGATAACCTGGCAGCGTCAATAAGCCCTCGACATCTGAGACTCCCTCGGTGGCAATCGCGATATCGGCTTGATCATGCAAGAGCATGTCGGCAATCTGTTGCGGACTGCCCTGCTGGATGCTGACCCTGACTTTTGGGAAACGCTTGGTGAATTCGGTTAATACCTTGGGTAAAGCGTATCTTGCTTGGGTATGAGTGGTAGCAATCACAAAGTTGCCTTGGTCTTGAGCGGCAAAATCTTTGCCAACCCTCTTCAAAGTCTCAACTTCGACCAGTATTCTTTCGATTGAAGTTAGTATTCGCTTACCTGGTTCGGTAAGATTTCTAATCCTTTTGCCATGACGGCGAAAAATATCAACGCCTAATTCATCCTCAAGCTCCAGAATGGCTTTTGATACACCTGGCTGGGATGTGAACAAGGTTTTGGCCGCTTCGGTCAGATTGAAGTTTTGACGAACGGCTTCTCTGACAAATTTGAATTGATGAAGATTCATGGCCAAGCACCTTTATATGTATTTAATCGTATATTAAATACATTCTATATGAATTTTGGAAATTAAGGTTTTAGCGCTTCTTTGCTGATCTGTTTTGAGTTTTGAGTGGACCAGTAGGTTTCTTTAAACCTTGGACACCCATCGAATTCCAGTGATGGCCAAAACGAAATAAATCAGGGCAGGAATGACGGCACTCAAAAATGGTGGCCAGGCACCGAGTAAGCCTGCATGTGAAAACAGACTGTTGAATAGTTGGAAACTGATGCCCAGCATGATGCCGCCGAAGACTTTATAACCAATACCACCTGAACGAGTTTGTAGGTAGGCAAACGGTAAGGCCAAAGCCAACATCACCAAGATGGTGAATGGATAAATCACTTTTTTCCAAAAAGAAATCGCGTAACGCTGATAGTCTTGCTTGTTTTCTTGTAAATGGGCGATGTAGTTGAACAAATTAATGATCGATAGTCGATCAGGTTTGATCAATAGTGCACCCAACAATTCAGGGCTGACATCCGTTTCAATATCTAAAGTATCAGCCCGTTTGATCGTGGTTGAGAAGCTTGGATCTAGGCGGTTGGCTGCTGGGATTTCAGTGAAACGTGTTTCAGTCACTTTATTGAGGCGCCAAATACCATTACCAACGAATTGAACTGTTTCAGCAGTGCGGCTTAACAAGAGGCGATATTGACCATCAAACTCATACATCCTAAAGCCACGAATCACTTCATTGGTTTCTAGGGAACCCACGTTGATATAGCGAATCCCTTTTTGAATTTGACCCTTACCATCATCGCCTCTGAGCTTATCTTTGATCCATGCGCCCGAACGGAACTCTAAAACCTCTTTACCTTGATTGAGGGCGCTTAAACGCACATTCTTAGAAAAGCCTTCACTCATCGGCCCCAGAACTTCACTCATCAATAAGATCAAGAAAGCAATTGGTACCGCAATCTTCATCAATGTCAGTAAAGCTTTTTTGGTATCAAGACCAGCAATACGCAGGATGGTGTATTCAGATTGCGCTGCCATGTTGGCCATCACATAGATGCCCGCAATCAATCCTGCAATCGGCATGATTTCTACAAGACGACTAGGAACTCTAAGAAGTACTGTTATGAATGCCAGCAACACAGTGTAGGTGTTGGTGGTATCACCCATTTCGGCAATGAAATCAAAAAATATGAATAAAGAAATCAGCGCAAACAAAATAAAAACAAAAGCCAGATAAATTTGTTTTGCTAGATAACGTTCGTAAACGAGTGGGAAGATCTTATGCCACATGATCATTGCACCCCATTCTGTTTGGCCGAGCGTTTACTGAGCAACCACTTTTTATAACGACCAATCAATGTGATTGACCTATTTTGACGATAGATGATCAGGCTAAAACCTATTAATGCAATCACCACATGCAGCAACCACCATCCAATTGAGAAGGACAACTTGCCAGTACTGACCCATGCTTGCATTAACTTCAGCAAGTTGGAGTACGTAAAGTAAAGCAAGACAGCCATGATCAGGGCGGTATATCGACCTCTGCGAGGATCCATGTATGACAGCGGAATGGCAATGATTGCAAAAACAAAAGCCATCAAAGGCAAGCCGATGCGCCAAAGAATTTCACCGAGATGTGCTTTATTGAGATCTTGAATCAAAACCCACGCAGGCAGTGTTCTTGGGCCATTGATGATGGGGTCAATCACTTTGTCTGCAAGTTTGACTGTGTATTTATCAAATTCGGTGATTCTGAAGTCGGTGTTGCCTGGGGTGCCTTCATAGCGTCTACCGGTTTCTAGAATCAGTTGTTTTTCCCCCTCAGGGGTATTTTGAATAAAGCCCTGTTTTGCCACCGCCACCAATTGGCGTTCTTTACCAAAGTCAGTAACAAAAACGTTGGTGATCATATCCGTTTCTGCATTCATGCTTTCGATAAAAAACACACGATTATTGCCAGATGATTCTCGAAATTGGCCTGGTGCCAACATAGAAATATCATCACGCTGCTGAAAACGTTGTTTGATCGTTGCAGATTTTTCGCTAGCCCAAGGGGACGCAAAAATTGAGAGTGCAGCAATCGCTATGGCAATGGGTGCCGTGAAATTTAAGATGGGCCGCAAAATTTTTAACAGGCTGATGCCGGCTGATTGCCAAATCACCATTTCTGAGTCTTTGTACCAACGAGTCAGGACCATCAAGATGGCGATAAAAACTGATGCGGTTAACAAAATTGGCAGGTAATCGATCATGCCAAGACCAATTAATACCAGGGCATCCTTTGGATTGGCAGTGCCACTAGCGGCATTTCCTAAAACCCTGATCATTAAATTGGTTATGACGAGCGTGACCAAAACCATGAACACCACACCTGTGGTGAAATTGAGTTCTTCTCGAAGGGCTCTTTTAAAGATCATAAAAGCGAAGCTGGGCGATAATGGATGTTATTAGAAACTACCCGTGAGCAAAGGTAAAGCAAAGGAAAACCACATGGAATGTAGCACGAAAGTATTTGGAGAGGGCTCTTTAGGAATAAAGGCTCAAATGTCTACTGTCACTGGCTGCTTGGTATGGGCTTTCCCTGCCAGCAATATCAAAAATGCCAAGAAGTTATCTGGTGGCTTGGCAGCCTTGAATACTGCAACCCATGGGGCTGTTGCTAGAGCCATTGAAAGTAAAGATCTCGACACAACAAGCGGAAGCAGTGTTTTGCTCAATGCCACTGATGCTTGGGCAAAATTAGGACTTAAAGCCGATAGATTGTTATTGGTTTGTTGCGGTGAAGAGCAAAAGGTCAAGCCAAAACAGGGTGCGAATAATTGTTCTAAATGGATCTCTGCTGGTCTGAAGTCTTTACTTGCCACCACAGCCAAGGATGCCGTGTGGGTTTTTGATGATTTTTCAGCCAAAGATGGTCTGACTCAGGTGCGTCTCTTGGTTCAATTGGCGCGCGAGCAAGTGTATAAATTTGGAGCGCGTCACCCACAATTTAAAACCAAGCCTGCCGAAAAATCTCCATCGCTCAAGAAGTTGGTGATTGCCAGTCATGCAAAAAATAACAAAGCTGTGGCAGAGGCAGTTGCAGAGGGCCGTGCCATTGCCAATGGTATGGATTTAGCCAAGGATCTAGGTAACTTACCTCCTAATATTTGTAATCCAACATATCTGGCCACAAGCGCTAAAAAGTTAGGCAAGGAGCATGGGCTGAAGGTTGAGGTTTTGGGCCGTAAAGAAATCGAAGCTTTGAAAATGGGCGCTTTTTTGGCGGTTACTCAAGGTGCCGTGACTCCGCCTCAGTTCATTGTGATTCGTCATCAGGGCGGTCGTGCCACTGATGCGCCAGTGGTTTTGGTCGGCAAGGGCATCACCTTTGATACAGGTGGAATTTCATTGAAACCTGGCGAAGGCATGGATGAAATGAAGTACGACATGTGTGGCGCAGCATCAGTGATTGGCACGATGCGTGCAGTCGCTGAACTTAAGTTGAAGAAAAATGTGATTGGAGTTATTCCAACTTGCGAGAATATGCCTTCTGGTCAAGCCACTCGTCCAGGTGACATCGTCACCAGCATGTCTGGTCAAACCATCGAGATCTTGAATACCGATGCGGAAGGTCGCCTCATTCTCTGTGATGCATTGACCTACGTTGAGAGATTTAAGCCAGCAGCAGTGATTGATATTGCAACTTTGACTGGTGCTTGTGTGATTGCACTCGGCGCAGTTCACTCAGGTTTGTTCTCAGATGATGATGCATTGGCTGAGAGCTTGCTCAGTGCTGGTCGCACATCACAAGACACTGTTTGGAGAATGCCGCTGGACAGTGCTTATCAAGAACAACTCAAATCTAATTTTGCGGACATGGCGAACATTGGTGGGCGTCCAGCTGGTAGCGTGACTGCTGCTTGTTTCTTGGCCAGATATACCGAAAAGTATTCATGGGCACATTTGGACATTGCTGGAACAGCATGGAAGAGTGGAGCGGCCAAGGGTTCAACAGGTCGACCAGTGCCTTTGTTGGTGAACTATCTTTTAACAAAATAAGTCATGGCTAGAATCGATTTCCACAGTCAAGTTAACAACAAGCCTCTCTACAGTTGTCGCTTGATTCGTAAGATCATGGCAAGTAAGCATGAAGACTTGCCCATGAGAAATATTGTGGTGGTCGGTTCTGCAAGTTTTTTAAAAGAACTCGATCAGCAGCTTTGGTCATTCAGTGCCACAGAATTTTTGCCGCATGCCTGGGCCAAAGATGATGTTGCCAATGAAACGCCGATTGTGTTTGTTGAAAGTTTTGAATCACCCGAATTAGATCATTTGCCGCATGGTGATGTTTTGATACATGCGGGTCAGAATTTGCCAGTTTCAGTAGAAGCTCTGGCACAAAGATTCCCTCGCATAGTTGAAATTGTTTCTACCGATGAAGCAGATCGTCAAGCCGGTCGCCAGCGTTACAAAGCCTACCGAGATCAAGGTCATGAACTTCATAACTTTGATCAAACTGGTCAGTAATCAAGCTTTGATTCATTATTTAACACCTGATACTTTAAGAAAACTCATATGGCTTTGATGCATCCTCAGTTTGACCCAATTGCTATCAGCTTAGGGCCAGTTGCGGTTCATTGGTATGGGTTGATGTACTTATTAGCATTTGCTCAATTCTTAATATTGGGTAAGTTGCGCACCAAGCAAGCTCACTATCAGCATCTCAATTACAAATACATAGAAGATCTTTTATTTGCCGGCGTGCTCGGTGTGATTTTGGGTGGGCGTTTGGGTTATGTGATTTTCTATATGCCTGCTCACTATTTAAGTCACCCACTGGATGCTCTCAAAGTATGGGAAGGCGGCATGTCTTTTCACGGTGGATTCTTAGGTGTTCTTGTTGCGATGCTTTGGGCGGCCAAAAGAAATAAGCAAACATTTTTTGAAGTAACCGATTTGATTGCACCATTGATTCCATTTGGCCTTGCCTTCGGACGTTTGGGTAATTTCATCAATGGTGAATTATGGGGAAGACCGACAGATGTTTTTTGGGCCATGATTTTTCCGCAAGCGGGTGATATGGTGGCAAGACATCCATCGCAACTTTATCAATTCATGGGCGAGGGAATTTTGTTGGGGATTGTGCTGTGGTGGTACGCCAGTAAACCCCGAGCAATAGGTCAAGTGTCGGGATTATTCCTCTTGGGCTATGGTACCTTCAGATTTTTAGCAGAATTCGCGCGCGAACCAGATAGCTTTTTAGGTCTTTTGAGTTTGGGGCTATCGATGGGGCAGTGGTTGTCTTTGCCGATGATCATTTTTGGCGTTTACTTGTTGAACCGTAAGACCAAATAAATTCAGCGAACAAAGTCGGGAAACAAAGCCAAGCAATAAAACCAACCAATAAAACCAACCAATAAAACCAACCAACAAAGCTTTTTTCAAAGCCTTTGGGTATTAAAACCCGCCGAAAACTTTAAGTAATTTCCCTTTCCAAGGGTATTTACCAATGTATTCAATAATGTATACAAAATATATTGAATCCATGACATTAAAAGTAGTTAAAACCGCCCTTTATGTTGAAGTCACAGAGCAATTGCGCTCGATGATTGCTGGCGGTGTTTTATCTCCAGGTACTTGGATTGATGAACAAAAGTTAGCGGAGCAACTTGGGGTATCTAGAACTCCATTCCGCGAGGCGATCAGAATTCTGGCTTCAGAGGGTTTGCTAAGAATAGAACCGCGTCGTGGTTGCTATGTCACCGAGTTAACCGAAAAAGATTTAGATGAAATTTTCCCTTTGATGGCGATGCTTGAAGGGCGTTGTGCATTTGAAGCATCATCAAAGGCAAGTAAAAAAGATTTGGATGCTTTAGAGGCGCTTCATATAAAACTCAAAGCATATGCCAAAGATAAAGACATTGATCGTTATTACGCCACGAACAGAGAAATACATTTGGCCATTCAACATTTGGCCGGCAATGAGTGGTTGACTCAAATGGTTCATGATTTGAGAAGGATCTTGAATCTATCTCGTCATCGTAGTTTGCATCATCGTGGAAGAATTGAAGAATCTTGCAAAGAACACTTGGCGGTATTTGAAGCCCTGAAGGCGAGGGATGCCAAGAAAGCTGAGATCTTGATGAAAGATCATATCCAAAATCAACGTGAAGCTTTGAGACAGTTGAAGTCCGAGCAGAGGTTATCAGCATGATTTTGGATAAGATGCTTCGAGCCCGGCACATGACTAAAACCATCAATGCCACAAAAAAATTATTGTCTGAACGCGGTGAATCAAACGCTGCAAGCATGGCCAGTGATTTGATTGAGAACATTAAAGGGCTCGATGATGAACAAAAAGCTGAATACTTTATTCATCTATCTGAAAAATTCAATCCAAGCCCTGCTGATGTTTTGAGCGCGGCTGAGTTGTACGCCAAAGCCCCAACGGCGGATAATTTTGTTTGGTTAATGAAAGTATCTGAGTCTCCAAGACAAGAACTTTTGCGGCGCTTGAATCGTGCCCCAGGCGGTACGCACATGATCATCAATATGCGTCATCAAGTTCTGAAACTCTTGCCGAAGAAGCCTGAGCTCAAAGCAGTTGATGCAGATATGCAGCATTTGTTGAATTCTTGGTTTAATCCAGGCTTCTTGAAAATGCACCAAGTGGATTGGAAATCTCCAGCGCATATCCTAGAAAAAATCATTCAACATGAAGCTGTTCATGAAATCGATGGTTGGGATGATTTGCGTCGACGCTTGCAACCTGATCGCCGTTGTTTTTCTTTCTTTCATCCTCAGTTACCCGACGAGCCATTGATCTTTGTTGAGGTGGCTTTGCTGCCGGATATTCCAGAAGCTATTGCGCCATTGGTGGATAAGAAATCTCCAGCACTCGAGAGTAATCAATACAAGTGCGCTATTTTTTATTCAATCAGTAACTGTCAGCCTGGTTTGCGTGGAGTTTCTATGGGGAACTTTTTGATCAAGCGTGTGGCAGAAAGTTTGAAGAAGGAGTTTCCATCTCTTAAGACCTTTTGTACTTTATCGCCGATTCCAGGATTCATGGAATGGTTGGCTTCGCATGCGGACTTACCCCTAGACCATTTAAAGCCTGCGGTTCTTGAAAAGTACCAAGAAGCTATAAAAGTCTTTAATTTAAAAGAGAAATCTTGGAATGATCGCTTGCAAAATGGCTGGCATCCAGACCTTTCCTCTACTAAGGAAAAAGAGGCTGTGATGGCTTTGTGCGCGATTTACTTGCTATATTACTCACCTCGAAGAGGTGGTAATTCTGTGGCCAAATTTCATCTTGGAAATGGCGCAAAATTGCATCGAATCAATTGGTCTGGGGACCTGTCTAAAAAAGGTATCAAGCAGTCTGCAGGTTTGATGGTCAATTACCTTTACGACCTTGATAAGGTGGAAGATAACCATGAGCGTTTTGTGAATGGTGAAGTGATTTATTCAAGAGCAGTTTCGCAGTTGGTGTGAGTTTCAGTTTGATGTAATCAGTAGTATTAGTTTTAGAAAGTTTAATTAGAGTACGAGGAGACAAAATGAAAAAATCAGTGAATGTAGTGGGTCGATTGACCTCAGTAGTAGGTGCAGTAGCGGCAGTTGCTGCAGTGAGCTTGTCAATGGGCTCAACAGCTGTGATGGCTGATCCAAATTGGCCTAATAAGCCAGTCACGATCATCGTGCCATTCCCAGCGGGTGGTGGTACTGACGCCTTCGCACGTCCTTTGTTTACCATGATGAATAAGCAAATGAACAAGCAGTTCATCTTGGACTACAAGGGTGGTGCAGGTGGTACTTTGGGCGCCGCTGTTGCTGCAAAAGCAGCTCCTGATGGTTATACATTTTTAATGGGCGCCGTGCATCACGCGATTGCTCCTTCAATGTACCCAAAACTTGATTACGATATTGAGAAGAGCTTTGTGCCAGTAGCTTTGGTTGCTGCTCCTCCGCAAGTGATTGTGGCAAGTCCAAAATTACCAGTGAATGATTTGAGAGGTTTGATTGATTACGCTAAAAAGAATCCAGGTAAATTGAACTTCAGTAGTGCAGGTAACGGCACATCACACCATTTGGCTGGTGAGCAGTTCAAAGAAATGAGTAAGACATTTATTACTCACATTCCTTATCGCGGCGCTGGTCCTGCATTGGTTGATTTGATGGCTGGTCAGGTAGACATCATGTTTGATGGTATGGGTTCATCTTCACAGCACATCAGAGCTGGCAAGATCAAAGCGCTTGCAGTTGCTTCAAACAAACGCAATCCTGCTTTCCCAAATTTACCAACAGCATCTGAAGCAGGTTTGCCAGGTTATGAAGTTAGTACATGGTATGCCTTGTGGGCGCCAAGAGGTACACCTCAAGCAATCATTGATCGTATGACTGCTGAAGTGACCAAGGCCATGAACACACAAGAGCTAAAAACAATTTGGCTAAACAATGGTTCAGAAACTCCTAATTTGACAGGCGAAGCTTTTGGAAGATTTGTGAGCTCTGAAGTGAAGCGTTGGAATCAAGTTGTGAGAGACTCTGGCGCCAAGATGTAATCAGCATTTAACAATTTAAGTTGAGATTCAGATGAATTTATATGAGTTACTAGAATCCGGCTTTCCAAAAGATAAACCATCATGCGCGATTGAAACGCATGATGGTTTGTTTTATAGCTGGGATGATTTAGAGAAGGCCACATCAAAAATGGCCAACCTTTTGGCGAGCTTGCGTTTGCCACAAGGCTCTAGGGTTGCAGTTCAGGTTGAAAAATCACCTGAGGCACTTTTTTTATATTTGGCAACTCTCAAAGCAGGTTTGGTGTATTTACCATTAAATACTGCTTATCAAGCTGCAGAGATTGAATACTTTATTGGTAATGCTGAGCCAGCAGTCATGGTTTGCAGTCCTAAGAACTTTTCTTGGGTATCAAAAGTAGCCTTTAAAGCTGGCACTAAAAATGTCTTTACTTTGGGTGATGATCGAACAGGTACGCTATTAGATCGTGCCAGTTCTTTGTCAGATAAATTCAAAACAGTCAAACGTGATGATGACGATCTAGCCGCCATTCTTTACACCTCTGGTACGACTGGAAGAAGTAAAGGCGCGATGTTGACCCATGGCAACTTGGGCAGTAACGCTCAAGTGCTAAAGAAGTTTTGGGCTTGGAAAAAAGGTGATGTCCTATTGCATGCTTTACCAATTTTCCACGTGCATGGTTTGTTTGTTGCCTCCCATGGAGCATTGCTCAATGGCAGCAAGATGATTTGGTTGCCACGTTTGGATACCAAAGAGTTGATCAAGCACATGCCAAGATCAACGGTGATGATGGGTGTACCAACCTTCTATGTGCGCCTATTGCTAGATAAAGAATTCAATAAACAAACTGTCAGAAACATGCGTTTATTTGTTTCTGGTTCTGCGCCTTTACTGACTGAGACTTTCAATCTTTTCAAAGAAAGAACGGGTCACACGATTCTTGAGCGCTACGGCATGAGTGAAACAGTCATGTTGGTATCGAATCCTTATGAAGGTGCTCGTGTGGGTGGTTCGGTAGGTGTGCCTTTGCCAAAGACGCAGGTTCGTATCACTTCAGATGACGGCAAGCTTTGTGGCGTGAATCAAATCGGTAGCGTTGAAGTCAAGGGTCCGAACGTATTCAAAGGTTACTGGCGCATGCCTGAAAAAACCAAAGAAGAGTTCACCAAAGACGGTTGGTTCAAAACAGGCGACGTTGGACGTTGGGGCGGTGAGACCAGTGCTGGCAAAGTACCTGATAACTACCTTTGCATTGTTGGTAGAAGTAAGGACTTGATTATTTCTGGTGGTTACAACGTGTATCCAAAAGAGATTGAGAGTTTCATTGATGATATGGCTGGGGTTGATGAGAGTGCAGTGATTGGTGTGCCTCATCCTGATTTTGGCGAAGCAGTTGTGGCTGTGGTGGTTGCTAAGCCAGGCGCCAAGCTGAATTCAGATGCAATGATTGCTGATCTAAAAGGCAAGATTGCTAACTTTAAGGTACCAAAGAAAGTCATCATCGTTTCTGAATTACCAAGAAACGCCATGGGTAAAGTTCAGAAAAATATTCTGCGCCAAACCTACGCTTGAACTTTAGACTTGTGATCAGGAAGTGATGGTCATGAGTCGAGTCAAGCAAACAAGCACAAGGCCTTCGTTAGAAGGCCTTGTGCTTTTGAGAAGATTTATTAGTAAACGCCTAAGGTGATCAGGCCTTTGTTGAGCATATAGGCTGATAGTGCGAATAGGACCAAAGCAAAGACTTTTTTGAGTTGTGCCACATTGAGTTGGTGGGCTACTTTTGCGCCAAGGGGTGCGGTGATCACGCTGGCCAATGCAATACAAATAAGGGCTGGCACATAGATGTAACCAATTGAGCCACTTGGGAGGTTAGGGTTGCCGTAACCACTGATGATGTAGGCGATGGCGCTGGCCAATGCAATCGGAAATCCTAGTGCGGCTGAGGTGGCAACAGCATTGTGCATGGTGACATTGCACCATGTCATGAAGGGGACTGATATGAAGCCTCCGCCAGCACCCACCAAGCTAGATAAAAATCCAATGAAGCTACCAGCACCAAACATGCCTAATTTGCCAGGCAGTGTGCGACTTGGTTTAGGTTTTTTATTCGCCAACATCTGATAGCCTGAAAAGCCAACAAACAAAGCAAAGATCAACGAAAGCCAAGATGTTTTGAGTAGGGCAAATAACTTGCCACCGCCTAAAAGAGCACCAATCAAAATGCCAGGCACCAAAAGAATGACAATGTCCCAACGAACCGCACCTCTTTTATGATGAGCTCTCACTGAAGATAAAGAGGTGAAGATGATGGTGGCCATGGATGTGGCAATCGCTATATGAACCACCACTTCAAGTGGAAAGCCATAGAGTGTGAATAAAAAGGTCAGAAAGGGCACCATGATCATGCCCCCGCCAATCCCTAATAAACCCGCTGCAAAGCCTGTGAAACCTCCAAGAACTGCCAGTGCGCCGATTTGAACTAGGGTCATGGATTACTCTTTATTTGAATTTATAAAACTGTTGATTGAGGTAAGCCACTAAGTCAGCTTCATCTTCGGGGAATAAGTCCAAACGTAATTCAGTATTGCACATGTTTACCATGAACTTGAGGCGAGCGGGATCTTTGACTTTGCGATCAGCTCTGGTGTAAATGATGTCGCCGTTACTGAGACCAGATTTTTGGGCGTGACATTGATAGCACTTGGCTTGATGAAGAGTTTTGCCATTATTTACATCCGCAGAAAATACGGGTGCTGTGATCAGAGTCGATGCAAGGATAAGGCTTGCTGAGATGATTGATTTTTTGAGCATCGCGATTCTCCACTAAAGGTCTTTTAAAGATTCCCCACCTTGGCCGCTAGGCCGTCATCCTGAACCCAGTAGGTTCAAGGTGGCATGGCAATAATGTTTCGGGTACATCAAGTCTTTCAGGGAGAGTATGACCCGAAGGCTGACTCTATGAGTAACGAGACGCTCGCGCCCACACTATATGGCCCACGCCTGATGCTTGCGCATCGGTTCAAGGAACTATTGGCCTTGGCGCACCAGGTAGGGAAAGCATTTTCAGCGCAGAATCCACAGATGCTTCAATTTGATCAACTTTGCCTTGTAGGGCAACCATTTGATCAAGGCTGGCACCTGGATTTTCTGTGTTGCTGAGGTTCATTTTGGCAGCTTGAAGGTCACCAGCTAATTTAATAGCAGTCATGATGGCGGCGCGTTCAATGCTGCGATTACCTCCAGATAATGCTGCTTCAAGTTGTTCATCAACGATGGCGGCGGCAGCTCTGAGGCTAGTTTCATGTTCTGGCGTTGTGGAAAACGCAAATTTCTGGCCTGCCAGAGTAATTTCAATGCGGTGTTGGCTCATTGCATATCCTTAGGGTGGACAGAAAGTAAGTCAAGCTGGCCTGTATCTGTTTGACTTGGTAATTTTTCCAAGATTTGCTGGATACGTGCCTGAGCATCTTCGATTTTGGTCTCAAGGGCCAAGCGTTCTTTATGGGATTGCTCCACAGCTTCTAGTAAAGCCTTGGTTTTACCCTCTAGGCGCTCTAGACTGTCTTGCAAACGGCTGTATGAATTGTTTGTAAGTTCTGACATAGGCATATTGTATATACTACACGCGTTCTTAGGTGCTCTTGGAAGATAACAATCTACCAAAGTTAAACGGGAAACAGGGGTCTAATTAGTCTAAAACTAAAGGATAACCTGTGCTGCCCCCGCAACGGTAAGTGAACGCACGCAAGTGCCGGCTCAATCGATATACCACTGGCTTAGGCTGGGAAGGTCATTGAGTTAGTTTCATAAGCCCGGATACCGGCCTGGAATGGTTAATTGAGCTGCGGGGACGTTGCTCAGTTATGAAGGTTCCGTGCTTGCGGGGGAACAAGCCAGCGACCATTGTTTTTTGAAAGTTAATCCTATGTTCACTAAACCAAGCAAGGTTGCGCTCGCCTGCGCAGGCATTTTTGCAACCATTTCAACAGCACATGCACAAACCAATTCTGAATTTAATCCGGTGGTAGTGTCGGCAAGCAGATTTGAGCAATCAACCCGTGATGTACCAGCAC
>CALKUJ010000083.1 GCA_937996825.1 uncultured Polynucleobacter sp.
AACGCACTGCATCACGAGAATTCAAGCGCTCTTTAATTTGGCCCTGGAATTGTGGATCCAATACTTTGGCTGACAAAATGAATGAAGCGCGTGCAAACACATCTTCTGGCATCAACTTCACACCCTTCGGTTGCAAAGCATGCATTTCAATAAAGCCTTTGACTGCGTTAAAGAGACCTTCACGCAAACCACTTTCGTGCGTTCCACCAGCAGGTGTTGGAATCAAGTTCACATAACTTTCGCGAACCGGAGCACCTTCTTCGGTCCAAGCAACGACCCAACTCGCACCCTCACCTTCAGCAAATGAATCTTCACCGGCACGATTAGGATCTGCAAAGTGTTCACCATCGAATGCTGGGATGACCACAGGACTATGACCACTTTGTGCCATGGCTTCATCCAAGTAGCCTTTGAGTCCTTGTGTGTACAACCAAGTTTGGGGCTCGCCACCCTTCTCTTGAATGAGAGTGACTTTAACGCCAGGTAATAGCACTGCCTTTGAGCGCAATAATCTTTGCAGCTCAGCCATGGGGATCTGTGCGCTGTCAAAGTATTTGCCATCAGGCCATGCTCTGACACGAGTACCGTTGGGACGATCGCCCATCGGTGCAATTTTTGTTTTGAGTGGCTCAACCACAAAGCCATGTTCAAAAGCCAAAGTTGAGATTTGCTTGTCACGCCAAACCGTCACTTCCATGCGCTTTGACAAAGCGTTGGTGACTGAAACACCCACACCGTGCAAACCGCCTGAAAAAGCGTAGGCTCCACCAGAGCCTTTTTCAAATTTACCGCCCGCGTGAAGCTGTGTGAACACCAGTTCAACCACCGGACGTTTTTCATCTGGGTGCATACCTACTGGAATGCCTCGACCATCATCTTCAACGCTCACACTGCCATCGGTGTGCATGGTGACCACGATGTGATGCCCATGACCACCCAAGGCTTCATCCGAGGCGTTATCAATCACCTCTTGGATCATGTGTAAGGGATTATCTGTCCGGGTATACATACCTGGACGCTGTTTGACCGGTTCAAGTCCTTTGAGAACTTTGATCGACGATTCGCTGTATTGATCTGTTTTTTTAGTTGCCATGGCGAAGAATTGTATCCACATGCGAAAATGACTTCCATGGGAGCACTTAATCACCTTCGCGTTTTAGACCTCAGTCGAGTACTAGCAGGACCCTGGTGCGGGCAGAACCTGGCAGACCTAGGAGCCGATGTAATCAAGGTTGAGAGGCCAAAAGCAGGTGACGATACCCGCCAATGGGGCCCTCCTTTTTTGAAAGATTCTAAGGGTCAAGATACATCCGAAGCAGCCTATTATTTGGCGATTAATCGCAATAAAAGATCAATCACCTTGGATATTTCGACCCCAGAAGGTCAAGAAATCATCAAAAAACTGGTTTTAGAGACCGATGTGGTGATTGAAAACTACAAAGTGGGTCAATTGAAGAAGAGGAGATAATAGGAACAGTCTATTGACTTAATGA
>CALKUJ010000084.1 GCA_937996825.1 uncultured Polynucleobacter sp.
AACCATTGCAGATGTCATCATGATTTCGCCGACTAGCGCTCGAGACACATCTCCCTCCCCGTCAACAACAAGCACGTCTCCGGGTCTTAGCATCTCCAGGGCCTTATGAATAAGCAAGTTGTCGCCAGCTCGCACGCGAACTGTGAACGCGTTGCCACACACGGAGATGCTCGATCGATTCACGGGATGCAAGCCTGTTGTCCCGACTAAGCGCCCCATCGCATCTCCGACCACAGAAGAAGCAAGCCCAGTTAAAGCTTGAACCCCCTGACTGAATGTCTCTACTCTGGGATTAATGTGAATACCGTTCGACATAATGAAATACCAATCTTTTAATCTACTGTTGCACCAGAACGCTTCACCAGAGACTCCCAGTACGGCAACTCTTTTTGAACAAACTGGTTGAATTGTTCAGCCGATCCAGCAACATCACTAGAACCCATCTTGGTCAAACTGGCTGCGACCTCAGGAGATTTCATCACCTTGTTCAATTCTTGATTCAGTCTTTGAATCAGAGGAGCTGGAGTTTTAGCTGGTGCAAATACGCCGTACCAGTTTTCGATAACGAAGTTGCTGTAACCGAGTTCTTTCATCGTTGGTACGTTTTCAAGTCCTTTAGAACGAACACTTCCTGTAGTTGCCAATGGACGAATACGTCCTGAATTGAGCTGAGAGGCAATGGCCGTTGTCGTCTCAAACGCCATCTGTACTTGACCAGCAATCACGTCGGCCAAAGCAGGACCCTGACCCTTGTATGGAATGTGAGTGATGTCCAATTGCTTTTCTAGCTTCAACATCTCACCCATTAGATGCTGAGGGCTACCGCTTCCACCAGATGCATAGCTGTACTTACCTGGGTTCTTCTTGACCACATCGACAAGTTGCGTAAGGTTGTTTGCTGGAACGGTGCTGTTGACGTAGAGCACAAGTGGTACAGAGGCGACTTCAATCACAGGAGTAAGACCTTTAACGGGGTCAGTACGAAGCTTGTACAGGTTTCGGTTGATCACCACACCAGTGTTATTGCCCAATAGAAGCGTGCAGCCGTCAGGAGGTGAGTTGGCAACGAACTCTGTACCGATGTTGCTGCTTGCACCTGCTTTGTTCTCAACGATGACTGTTGTACCTAACTCCTTTGACAAACCTGGAGCAAGCAATCTCGACAAAATATCCGTAGTGCCAGCTGGTGGGTAAGGGGAAATGATTTTTACTGTTTGACAGGGATATGCGCTCTGCGCCATGACACTAACCGATGCAACAACACTAGCAATTGCCATCAATACAAATTTGGTTTTATTGAGGTATTTCATGTCTTCTCCTAAGTGATGTTTACGCTGCAAGAGTTGAGGTTTCGGCCCTCTGGAGCGTGTGATATTTGAATTTTTTGCGCGCTTCATTCAGAGGCATTCCTGACAATGCAGCTTCAAGAATTTGGTTTTCGATTTCTCTCGTGGCGAGCGCTTTAGTAAGGACTTCTTTGATCTTCAAAGCAGGCACTACCACCACGCCATCGGCATCGGCCACGATCAAATCCCCCGGACGTACACGCGCATCACCCAACATGACAGGCTCGTCATATGCCTCTACCTGCACACGATCTTTGCCAGTTCGCATGAATTTGCCTAATGCGTAGAGTGGATAGTTAGCAGAATCGGCTTCAGCTGTATCTCGGCATATGCCATTGATTACAGTGCCACCGAGTTTTTTATGTGCTGCGAGCTGGCTCAAAATTCCGCCCCAAACAGTGCAATCCATGCGTCCGCCGTTGTCTAGTACGACGACCGTACCGGGATCTAGCCTATCAATGAAATCGCCAACCGTTCCAGGTTTAAACGGGTCGATTGCAGCAAATCGAACCGTGAAAGCAAACCCAAATATCTTCTGAGCACCTGCAATCGGCTTAATTCCAAGGGCACTCCCCGGAAGACTCAGTGCATCCAATGCATCTGAAACTTCAGCTGTAGATAGCGATTTAGCTTTTTCAAACCACTCTTCACCTTGGAATTCAACCTTCATGTTCACCTCTCGAATAAAACTACGTTTTGGAATGGGTTGTATTCTTTGATAAAGTTTGATTGAATTCAAGCATCATTTTTTGAACATACATTCATTTTTTATGAACATAAAGCAATTACGATACTTTTGTGAAGTCGTCGATGCAGGCAATGCAAACATTGCAGCAAGGAACCTCTTTGTTGCACCAACAGCCATCAGTATGCAAATCAATTTGCTGGAAGATGAACTTGGGGGCAAGCTGTTTGACAGGGCTTCAAGACCGATGACATTGACAACGTTGGGAGAGTTCTTCTATCCGAAAGCTAAGTTACTTTTATCGGACGCATCACAGTTGGTCGAAGAAGCAAAGGAGATTGCAACAGGCAATCTGGGCTGGCTCAGCATTGGTTTCACTCGCTCAACCATTTTTTCAGTGTTACCTGAGGCCGTTCGACAGATGAAGTCGAAGCATCCTCAGATAAAGATCGAATTAATTGAAGTTCTTTCAGAGCATCAAGTAGAAGCGCTTCGTAAAGGGACTATCCATATTGGCTTGTCACGCGTGATCGGCCCTTATCGAAGGGATGATGATGTGCGATACACACCATTACTTGAGGACGCAATGTATGCAGCAATTTCGATTGACCACCCTCTTGCTCAAAAAAGATTCATCACAGCAACCGCATTCAATGACATTCCATACGTTATGTATCCCAAAGATCCAAACAGCGACTTCGGGAAGCAAACACTAAGAATCCTTGAAAACGCGGGGGCAAGTCCAAAAATTGGATACGAGGCCATTGAAATTCACACAGCGCTTGGATTAGTCGCCGCTGGACTAGGCATCACTATGGTTGGAGGGACGGTAACGAAGAACAACCGTACTGACATTCGTTTTCTGCCAATCAAGAACGTCTCTACTAAAGCCTCAATTTATACGGTGCAATTGGGTAGTGCAGACAACTTGTTGAGCGAAGAGTTTCTTCAAATATTGCGTACGAATAATGGAATCGCATAAAGGCCACTGATGCTGACATCAGTTTTTTTTATTTTACTTACCAAGGAATCACAAAGTAGGATTTCACACAGACAAAATACAAACTCAAACGGAGACACCGCAATGACAAAACGTAGAGAATTTCTAGCAATGTCCGCTGCTGCAGCAAGCTACCTTATTGCTCCAGCAACAACCTATGCTCAATCCTCACTACCCAAAGGACCAATTACCTTAGTGGTACCTTTTGCAGCGGGTGGTGCAACAGATGTTGTTTCTCGCTTATTGGCCAAGAAAGTAACCGATAAAACCGGTGTTTCTATCGTTGTGGACAATGTTGCAGGTGGCGGCGGTGTCGTAGGTGCCGCAAAAGTTGTCCGCAGTAACAAAGATGGATCTGTGTTGTTGATGGGTACAGTTTCAACACACGCCATCAATCCTCTGGCACGAGCTACACCTCCTTATGACTGCTTAAAGGATTTCACGCCAATCTCTTTGGTTGCCACGGTCCCTAATGTGATCTTGGTCAACAACAGCGTGAAAGCTCAAAACCTAAAAGAGTTGATTGCAATGCTGAAGGCTGACCCAAATAAATACAGCTACGGCACATCTGGGGTTGGTACGCCTCCTCATCTTTCAGGCGAGTTGTTTAAAACAATGGCTGGCGTAGAAATGGCACACGTCCCCTACCGTGGCGGTGGCCCAGCAATGACAGATCTGATCAGTGGACAAATTCCAATTTTGTTTGACGTACTCACAGGAGCTGCAAGCCACATAAAGAGCGGCGCAGTTCGTGCCATTGCCGTGACCACGAACTCACGCGTGGCGTCATTCCCCAACATTACAACGGTAGCCGAAGCAGGTCTGCCAGGCTATGAAACCTACACATGGAATGCTATTTTTGGGCCCGCAGGTGTTCCACAAAACATGGCCGAAGCACTCAGCCGTGAATTTCAAAAAGCTGTCGCTGAACCTGATGTCCAAGAGAAGTTACGTAGATC
>CALKUJ010000085.1 GCA_937996825.1 uncultured Polynucleobacter sp.
AAAAGATGTTTTGGCTCTTCGAAATCACCCAGACTTCAGCCTCAAAAATCCTAATCGTGCCAGAAGCTTGATTCACGCCTTCTGTATGAATAACCCAGGTGCCTTTCATCAGCCCACATCAGCAAGCTATGAGTTTTGGGCCAATCATGTGATTGAACTCAATCAAATCAATCCTCAAGTTGCCGCAAGATTGGCCAGAGGGCTCGATCGTTGGAAACAATTTGCTCCGAATTATCAAATTCATATGAAATCAGCACTAGAATTGATAGCTAAGCAAGATAACTTGTCCTCAGATGTGGCTGAAGTCATTGAAAAGGCACTTAATAGTTAATCAGGAAAAACTTATGTCGCAAGGTACTACTTTTACCCAGTACATCACAGAGCTTGGCTCTAAAAACTCTCAGATTCCATCATCACTGTTGGTATCTGTTGCCAATGCCTGCAAATTAATTGCCAAACAAGTCGAGCAAGGCGCACTTGCCGGAATCATTGGATCAGCAGGCAGTGGTAACGTTCAAGGTGAAACCCAGCAAAAATTAGACATCATTTCTAATGACATACTGCTTGAAGCTTGTGGATTAGATTCAACACTTGCTGGCATGGCCTCTGAAGAAATGGAAACCATTTTCCCAGCCAATAAAAATGGTAGCTTCTTGCTTCTATTTGATCCATTGGATGGCTCATCCAATATTGATGTGAACGTTTCCATTGGAACCATCTTCTCTATTCTCAAAAAGAAAACGGCTGGCGAATTGACTGAAAAGGATTTTCTTCAAGCTGGCTGCGATCAGGTTGCCTCAGGTTATGTAGTCTATGGTCCACAAACCACTTTGGTCTACACCACTGGCCAAGGTGTTCACATGTTCACCCTTGATCATGAAACAAACGAGTTTTTACTCATTAAAGAAAATATCCAGATTTCACCTGACACCAAAGAATTTGCAATCAATATGTCAAACATGCGTCACTGGGATCAACCAGTAAAACGCTACGTTGATGAATGTCTAGCAGGCGTTGAAGGTACTCGTAAAAAAGATTTCAATATGCGCTGGATTGCCTCAATGGTGGCGGACGTGCATCGTATTTTGTGCCGCGGTGGAGTATTCATGTACCCATGGGATAAACGTGACCCAAGTAAACCAGGCAAATTACGCTTGATGTATGAAGCCAACCCTATGAGCTTTTTGATTGAGCAAGCTGGTGGCGCATCAGTTAATGGTAAAGATCGCATCATGACTTTGCCTGCCGAAAAATTACACCAACGCGTGTCCGTTGTACTTGGCTCAAAAAACGAAGTGGATTTAATTCAGAAATACCACCAAGGTTCCTAGTTAATTCCAGAAATTCTCATGAAGTAAAAAAGCCTCTGATACATATCAATCAGAGGCTTTTTTCTTAGTGCAGGATGATCAATGAATCATTGTTGTTGGATCCATGTAATCAAGACCATGGGCACAAGCCACTGCTTCACAAGTGATGTTTCCTTGATAAACATTCAGACCATTCATTAAATGACCATTGTCAATCAGGGCTTGCTGAGCACCCTTATTGGCAAGCTCCATCACAAATGGAGCAGTTGCATTGGTTAAAGCCATTGTGGAGGTTCTGGCAACCGCCCCAGGCATATTGGCCACGCAATAATGGATCACATCATCGATTTGATAGGTTGGCTCTTGGTGCGTGGTTGGATGAGATGTTTCAAAACAACCTCCCTGATCAATGGCAACATCCACAATCACTGAACCAGGCCTCATAGCAGACACCATTCTTCTGGTGACGAGTTTTGGTGCAGCACCACCCGGCACCAGCACACTACCAATCACCACATCAGCTCCTAAAACTGACCTCTCAATGTTTGCTGTACTTGAATACAAGGTATGTATCTTATTGCCATACAGAGCATCCAACTCTCTTAGTCGATCAAGATTTTTATCAATGATCGTCACACGAGACCCCATACCAACAGCCATTTGTAAGGCAGCACTGCCCACAACTCCAGCTCCCAAAATCACGACATCAGCCGCAGAAACACCCGGTACACCAGCCAATAACAATGCTCGGCCACCATTCGATTTTTCCAAATGATGGGCCGCTGCTTGAATCGACATCCTGCCAGCCACTTCACTCATAGGGGCCAATAAAGGCAAACGGCCATTAGGGCTTGTGACTGTCTCATAAGCAATACAGATTGCGTTTGATTGAATCAAAGCTTGGGTTTGATGTAAATCCGGCGCCAAGTGTAAATAAGTAAACAAAACCTGTCCTGAGCGAAGCATCTTGCACTCCTCGGGTTGCGGCTCTTTGACTTTGACGATCATCTCAGCTTCAGCAAAGATATCACTAGGACAATCTACCAATTGAGCCCCAGCCATGACGTAGTGCTCATCCATGAAGCCGATCGCCTCCCCAGCATTTTTTTGAACCAAGACTTGGTGACCCCAGAGTCTTAGCTCAGTCACTTGGTCAGGGGTTAATCCAACTCGATATTCGTGATTTTTAACTTCTTTAGGTACGCCGACAATCATGATGCACTCCTCTCTTTTTTATGAAGACCAAAAATAAAATACAGCAACGTCAATACAAGCAAAATCGGTGGACCCACATAAAATGCCATGCGAGTTGATTCTGAATAAGCCATCAAGCCAATCACAAACATCACAAAGAAGATGGCAAACCATGAGCCATACGGCCAGAGAATTGCGCGATACGGCAAAGCATCTCTTTGAACCTGAGTTAATGATTTTCTAAATTGAATTTGCGTGAACAAGATGGCAATCCAAACCAATAAGCCAATCAAAGTGACCGCTGCCGTGATCCACTGAAAGGCCTTTTCAGGGACAAAATAGTTCAAAGCAACACCCAATGTTGGCAACATGATCGTCATCAAGATGGCCTTCATAGGCACACCTGATTTAGATACCTCCCCCAAGGCTTGGGGTGCATTACCAATTTTTGATAAACCTAAGAGCAATCTTCCGCCGCTGAATATGCCCGCGTTACAAGAAGAAAGTGCTGCCGTGATCACCACAAAATTGATGATGCCGGCGGCCTCCCTAAGACCGATACTCTCAAACATAGCAACGAATGGACTGCCCTGCTGACCAACTTGATGCCAAGGGAAAATGGCCAAGATCACGAACAAAGCGCCAACGTAAAAAATCAATATGCGCCATGCCAATGAATCAATGGCCATCGGAATTGTCTTAGTAGGATTTTCAGCCTCACCCGCAGACAAACCAATCATCTCAATCCCGACGTAGGCAAACAAAACCATTTGAAGGGATAACAAGAAACCACTCACTCCATTTGGAAAAAATCCGCCATGCTGCCAGAGATTAGCCACACCGATTGGGTTACCACCCACGCCAAGGCCAAAGAAAATCATGCCGCAACCCATCGCAATCATCGTCACAATGGCGACCACTTTGATGAGTGAAAACCAAAATTCAAATTCGCCAAAAACTTTGACTGCCACAAAGTTAATGCCGCCCATGGCCAACAATGAAGACAATGCCCAGACCCATTGCGGGACATCAGGGAACCACATCATCATGTAAATACCAACAGCAGTGACTTCGGCCAAGCCCACCACAATCCAGTACGTCCAATATCCCCAACCAACCAGATAACCAGCCAAAGGTCCAATGTATTTACCAGCGTAATGAGCAAACGATCCGGCCACCGGCTCATGCACAGCCATTTCACCGAGAGCCCTCAAAACAATGAAGGCCACCAATCCAGCCAAAACATAACCCAACATGATGGATGGTCCTGCCAGCTGAATAGCTGTGGCTGACCCTAAAAATAAACCAACACCAATTGTTGAACCCAAAGCCATAAGACGAATGTGTCGCGGCTGAAGACTTCTTTTTAAACCATGGTTGTCATGAACCATTTTTTCACCTCTACTGTGTCATTCAAAAAAATTGAACAGGCAGAATAGGAGGCAATTAATCCCTTGTATACGGTCTAAAAATGCATGAAATATTTAATTTAAGAAAAGTAACATTGCAAAATGACTGATGCCCAATAAACATAGGCATATGAGATGACCCTTGGATTTTTTCTTACATGAAAATAGGAAATTTCCTACACAGAAATCAGAATATTCCTACAAGGATGTAATCCAAATATTTGAGAAATTTGGGGGAACTTAGGAGAGATTTTTAAAAATCAATTAATCAGAGAAATTCAAATCTGATGTTGATGGACGAACATATCGAGGAGATTCTCTGGAGGCATCGATACAACCTCCATCTTTATAAACCCCCTGAGGATCTCGATAACACATCATTCGCTCAAGAATCATCTGATACTTGACTGGATCAGCCAGTGATTGCTTGACACATGATTCAACAATCTCTTCATTCATACGCAACTCACCATCAGCCCCAACAAAGGCTCCATCTCGCCAGTGGTAAACCTCGACGCACTTTGTCTCCAAACTAAATGGCTGATCTCTTTTCCAAAAATTGGTGAATAAGTTATGCCCCAAATAAATCACCCAAGAGCCCTCATACCCAGAGATATCCGAGGAACGATCATCGGGATTACGGAACCATACTCGATCGCCTGGAACGTAATACTTCATGGGGAATGGATTTTCTAATGTGCCGTATTCTTTTAAGAAAATTTGATGGAATTCTCCAGAGCGAATAGCACTTCGTTCAGAACGTAACTCCAGCTTTTTCAATAAGGCAGGATTCACATTTTTTAACTCTTGGGCAATGCTCAGTAAAACAACATATTCTGTGGCTCGATAACAAGAGAAGGAATATGCATCTTTAGAGTTTTTAGGTTGAGTGGCCTTGATCAAACCATCAATGATTGACTGCCCTTTGTTTAAAAGAAAACCACCGGTCTGATCGTAATGCCAGTAGTCTGCCGGCCTTTCAATTGCCTCGGTATCAAAGTTAAGAGCTGCTTTATAACCAGCATTAACAACGTAATGACGAATTCTGATTGCCGATACCAACTCATCAAAACTAGGGAAAACAAATGGAATGGTGGCAATCAACATCGAGACCAAGATTTCTTTTTCTAAATCATTGGCATTTTTTTGACTATCAATACCCATGGTGGAATACAAACGAGTCGTATCCCAAGCTGGCGCCCATTGTTCTCTGGAGCTCTCTTTTAGCTTATAGGCGCATTGATAATTGTCTTTGCTATCAAATATGACAGTGTCAACATGCTGCCACAACTGCAAGCCTTCTAGATGCTTTCGCATGCTGAACTGCAGAGCATTGAACTCATCAGGACTGTTGACAACAAACTCAATCCCACGAGACTCAAAGTGAATATTGGTTTGATTTGCTGTCATTGTATTTTTATAAGAATCTGTCCAACAATCTGCGACTATGCTTGTCCAACAACTGAATATTTTCTATCAGGTATTGAACACCATGATTATCAGAAATCAAATACGTATCTTTACTGATACGACGGATGTCTTCCTCACCCTTTAGAACAAATTGAGTGGCGCCCCTACTGGTTTCAACCGTCCATGTGCTCGGGGTAGCGAATGAAGAAACCTCAGATATCCTGGTAAGAACAGGCATGAATTCTCTGTTGGCAAGCTCTTCTTTGATGATGATCTGATTATCAGCACTGACTTGATTTAAGTTATCCAACCAGACCAGTTCGTGACCGTCTCTATCGACAATCGCAATACACTCTTCAGGCAAACTGATTGGGAAAGCTTTGACTGGCAGAACTTGTTCATAAAATTCACCGCCTTCAATTTGCAGGCATAACTGACCAAAGGTATTTTTTGATAATGTGAAGTTCTTCTTGGCGTTATCCATTATTCACCTCTGATTTTTCATCAGACCTAGCCCCGAGCTTCACACCTAACTCTGCATCAACCGCGTCCATGGCTTGTCTTGCTTGAGTATCATACATCCGACGGTAGACACCACCCAAAGACATCAACTGATCGTGTCCGCCTTGCTCAATGATTTGACCTCTATCCAAGACAATCAAACGATCTGCTTTGCGCAGTGTTGATAAACGGTGAGCAATCGCAATCGTGGTTCGACCTTTGACCAAGTTATCTAAAGCCTTTTGGATCTCTTTTTCAGTCGTACTATCAACTGAGGAAGTTGCCTCATCAAGTATCAAAATCTGTGGATCAATCAACAAAGCTCTTGCAATCGAAATACGCTGTCTTTCACCACCAGACAAAGACTGACCTCTTTCACCAACCAAAGAATCATAGCCATGCGGCAGTCTTAGGATAAATTCATGAGCATGAGCAGCTCTCGCGGCTGAGATGATTTCTGCCCGAGTGGCGTTAGGCTTCCCGTAGGCAATGTTTTCAGCAATCGTGCCGAAGAACAAAAATGGTTCTTGTAAAACCAAACCAATATGTCTGCGATAGTCAGCCACCGCGATTGAACGAATATCAACGCCATCCAAACGAATCGTTCCTTCAGCAGCATCATAAAAACGACAAATCAAGTTGACCAAAGTACTTTTACCAGAGCCGCTGTGACCAACGAGACCAATCATCTCACCAGGAGCAATCTTTAGGTTAATCCCGCGCGTCACAGATCGATTACCGTATCTGAAGCCCACATTATTGAGCTCAATGAGACCCTGCACTTTTGTTAGTTTGACTGGCTGACTCGGTTCAGGAACACTGGATACGTGATCCAAAATATCAAAAATACGTTTAGACGCTGTAGCGGCCTGTTGAGTGAAAGCAACAATGCGGCTCATAGAATCTAGGCGAGTGTAAAAACGTCCTATGTAGGCCAAGCATGCGGTCAACATACCAACGGTGATGGCATCGTGTGAAATCTGCCAAATACCAAAAGCCCAAACCACCAACAAGCCGATTTCCGTTAACAAAGTGATGGTTGGAGAAAACAGAGCCCACACTCTATTGACCCGATCATTCACTGCCAAGTTATGTTCATTCGCCAATCTAAAACGATCAGACTCACGCTCCTCTTGAGCAAATGCTTTCACCACACGAACGCCTGGAATTGTGTCAGCCAAGACACTGGTCACCTCTGACCAAATACGGTCTATTTTTTCAAAGCCATAACGCAATTTATCTCGCACCACATGAATGGCCCATCCAATGAATGGTAAAGGTGTGAGTGTCACCAAAGCTAACCACGGATCGATTGAAATCAAGATCGCAGCAGTCATCAAGATCATTAAGACATCAGTTGCAAAGTCCAAAAGATGTAATGACAAGAATAAGCAAATGCGGTCTGACTCTGAGCCAATACGAGCCATCAAATCACCCGTTCTCTTACCGCCAAAATACTCCAAAGATAGCTTCATCAAATGTTGGTAAGTGGTGGTTCGAAGATCAGCGCCAATGCGCTCACTCACCAAAGCCAAAATATAGGTCTTAGCCCAACCGAGGACCCAAGCCAAGATCGCAGCACCGAGCAAGGCGCCCAAATAAAGCAAGGTTAAATTGACATTGATCTCTTGACCACTTTGATAAGGCAACAAAATATCATCCATCAATGGCATGGTCAGATAAGGTGGCACCAAGGTTGCCGCAGTCGAAGCAAGAGTTAAGGCAAAGCCTGCAAATAATTGACCTTTGTATGGTTTAGCAAAGCGCCAAAGCCTTAACAAAGTCCAGGTTGATGGTGGCGTTAAATTCTCTGAACTACAAGCTGGACACTCGTCTTGATCAGGTGGAAGCGGTACCCAACAAGTTGGACATAGAGGCTGGGTATTTTCAGCTAAATCAGCATTGAATTTACCCAAAGACTTGGCCAACTCAATCTGAAAATGTTGCAGCAATCGATTCGCCAAAGGATTTTGTGCCAAGGTGAATCGCCAGCTAGCCAACCTTCCAGTTTTGCTGAGCAACTCTAAGTTGGCTACGCCAGCATGATCA
>CALKUJ010000086.1 GCA_937996825.1 uncultured Polynucleobacter sp.
TGGGTTGGTGAGACGCCAAGATTGATCAATACCTATGGAGAGGTATTCATTGCAAATATGGCCGAAGCAGAAGACAGCGCTTCATTGTTGAGATTCAGCGGCCCTGAGGGAAGCAATAAAGATGTCTTTAGAAAATATCAACAATTGAATCTTTGGTTTGAGCCATGGCAAGCCAGCGTTAAAAGCCTTGAGCTTTCCTCTCGTTATGCCTGGAGAGTCAAGTTAAGCAATAACTTGAACATTGAGTTGGGTCGAGAGTTAGACGAGCGTGATTCAAAACAAATTCAATTGAGCGTTGAACGTTTGATTAAAAGTTGGCCACAGGTTCAAGAGAAATGGGGTCAGCGAGTGGATTCAATTGACCTTCGTTATGCCAATGGCTATGCCATCAATATAGGGAAAAAACTGTGAGCGTTATCAGTAAAGACACTAAAGATTTAATTGTTGGTTTGGATATTGGTACATCCAAAGTGGTTGCTTTGGTGGCCGAGTTAAATCCAGATGGTCAATTCAATGTTGTGGGTCTTGGTCAAGTCAGTTCTAAAGGATTGAAAAAAGGTGTCGTCGTTAATATTGAGGCCACTGTTCAGTCTATTCAAAAAGCTCTTGAAGAAGCTGAAGTGATGGCTGATCGTCGCATTGCACAGGTATTCACAGGTATTGCTGGAAACCACATTCATAGCTTTAATTCAACTGGCATGGTTGCCATCCGTGATAAAGAAGTGTCCCCTGGTGACGTTGAGCGAGTGATTGAGACTGCTAAGGCTATCAATATTCCAACCGATCAACAAATTCTTCACATCCTCACTCAAGAATTCATCATTGATGGACAAGAGGATGTGCGCGAACCAATCGGCATGAGCGGTATTCGTCTCGAAGTCAAAGTGCACATTGTTACTGGAGCCGTGAGTGCTGCACAGAACATTGTGAAATGCGTGCGCCGTTGTGGCTTAGAAGTAAATGATTTGATTTTGCAACCATTGGCCTCAAGTGTCGCTGTCTTAACTGAAGATGAAAAAGAATTAGGGGTTGTCTTAGTAGACA
>CALKUJ010000087.1 GCA_937996825.1 uncultured Polynucleobacter sp.
GATTCAAAGCACCGCATTGCCGATTGCGTCAACGGCGGGCACCGTATAGCTGCGACTATCAAGCGTGGCAATATAACTGGTTGCCAATTTCATCCCGAAAAAAGCGGCTATGTTGGGCTAAAAATGTTAAGAAGCTTTTGTGTTGATTAATAGGATACTAATCGTTGGCTATGGCAGCATCGGTAAGCGTCATTTACGACTTGCGCGCGAGCTAATGCCCCAAGCTGATATCCGACTACTTCGACATCAAGTATGCGCAGATGTGCCTGAACACGCAAACGGTTGCTTCCATGATTTATCAAGTGCACTGAAGTTTGAGCCGCAGCTTGCCGTGGTTGCCAACCCAGCGCCATTCCATTTACAAGTGGCTTTGCCTTTAGCAGAGCAGGGCGTGCACTTACTGATCGAAAAGCCGTTGTCAGTTTCCTCCGCTGAAGTTTCCCGCCTGATCGAGGTTTGCGAGAGTCGTCAGTGCATCCTTATGACTGGGTACAACCTGCGTTTTCTTCCATCGCTAACCCGTTTCCGCGATCTTGTTCGCAGCGGGGAGCTTGCAGGCAAAGTCGCATCCGTTCGTTGCGAAATCGGTCAGTACCTCCCAACGTGGCGGCAAGGCGTAGATTACCGTAAAGGCGTTTCAGCGCGTAATGATTTAGGCGGCGGTGCGCTGCTAGAACTAAGTCATGAGATTGATTACCTGTGCTGGATCTTTGGTCGGGTCGATTGGGTCAGTGCCTCTTTGTTGCGCCAAGGAAACTTGGATATTGATGTAGAGGATTCTGCTCATCTTCTGCTCGGTTTTGAGTCCACTGCTGACGGACATCAACTCGTTGCCTCGTTGAACATGGACTTCATTCGACATGACACGACCCGTAGTTGCATAGCAATTGGGGCGGAAGGCAGTCTTCGCTGGAACGCCTTAACGGGTTGCGTCGACTTTTTTGCTCGTGGTGCGACCAGTTGGCAAACAATTTATACGCATACGCCCCAGCGCGATGAAAGTTATCTTGCCGAGTGGAAACATCTACTAGGGCTCATTAAACATCGCGAAACGCCGCTTGTCGGCGGAGAGGACGGGTTGAGGGTGATGGAAGTCATAGATGCGGCGCGAAAGGCATCGGATTCGTTTGGCCGTGAGCGAGTTGTCGTGGGAAAGCCATGAAAGCGACAGCATTTATATTTGCCCGAGGTGGATCGAAAGGCCTGCCTGGTAAAAATATTCGCCCTTTGGCTGGCAAACCATTGATTGGTTGGTCAATTGAGCATGCGCTGTCTGTTAAGCGAATTGAACGCGTAATCGTCTCAACAGATTCGGAAGAGATTGCATCAGTAGCAAAAGCCCATGGAGCTTGTGTGCCGTTCATGCGCCCAGCGGAACTGGCAGCCGACAACACGCCTGAGTGGTTGGCTTGGCGTCATGCACTGAGTTTTTTACGCGATACTGAAGGCCAATTGCCAAACGTGATGGTGTCAGTCCCAGCAACAGCGCCTTTGAGGCGGCCTATAGATATTGAGAATTGTTTGGACGAGTATGCGAGGGGGGATGCAGACGTTGTGATAACTGCGACCGAGTCTCATC
>CALKUJ010000088.1 GCA_937996825.1 uncultured Polynucleobacter sp.
TCTTGCTCCTTCCTCTAAAGCCTCTGCCTCCCCTGTGGTAAGGGGATCTTCCTCTGTAGTTATTGTTGCTGCTCATGATTTGGGCATTTTCTTGAAACAAAATGCTAAAGGCGAATTACTGGCTGACGTATTGGTTGGTGGTGGTATGGGCCGAACTCCTATCATCGGTACAGTGATTCAAAGAGATTTACCGTGGCAGGAGTTACCGAACTATATATCGGCCGTACTACGTGTCTACAACCTTCATGGTCGTCGTGACAATTTATACAAAGCCAGAATTAAGATTCTTTTAAAGGCTCTTGGGGTCGAAGAGTTCACTCGCCAAGTGCTTGAAGAGTATGAATTCTGGAAGGGTGGTGATCAGGCTTTTACTCAAGAAGAATGGCATCAAGTAGCTCAGTACTTCGTGAAGCCAGCTTATCAGTCATTAACCCACATCTCAGATGAAAAAATTATTCAGTTGGCTCCAGAGCCTGAGGCCAAAGCTTTCACTCGTTGGTTAGAACGAAATGTTCGACAACATCAAATACCTGGGTATGCCAGCGTATTGCTCTCATTAAAGCCTCATGGAACTGTTGCTCCAGGAGATATTGATTCAAAGCAAATGCTAAAAATTGCAGATTTAGCAGATGAGTACAGTTTTGGTTTGATCAGATCAACTCACGAGCAAAATTTGGTCTTGGCAGATGTTGAGCAAACTCGCTTGTATGAATTGTGGCAAGAAGCAAAAGCTTTAGGATTGGCTTTACCCAATATCGGCTTGCTCACCGACATCATTGCCTGCCCCGGTGGTGATTTCTGCTCTTTGGCTAATGCCAAATCTATTCCGATTGCAAACGATATTCAAAAAAGATTTGATGATCTAGATTATCTATTTGATATTGGTGATATCACACTCAACATCTCAGGATGCATCAACTCTTGCGGACATCATCACGTCGGAAATATCGGAATTCTGGGTGTCGATAAAGACGGGCAAGAGTGGTATCAGGTGACTTTGGGCGGTGAGCAAGGTCTTAAGGCGGCGATTGGTAAGGTCATTGGCCCATCATTTTTTGCCAGCGATATGCCTGATGTGATCAGTGACTTAATTCAGGTGTTCATTGAACTAAGAGAACCTGGTGAAACATTCATTGAGACTTATCAGCGTGTGGGCTTAGAGCCCTTCAAAACTCGCGTATACGCAA
>CALKUJ010000089.1 GCA_937996825.1 uncultured Polynucleobacter sp.
GGATTTGACGCACCACATCACCATTGGCCATGTTTTTGACAAACACAATGGGGCGGCCTAACTTCACATCCATGGTAAAGCTCAGTGTGCGACCGCTGTCTTTCATCATGTCGTTGAGCTTTTGAATGGCTTCTGCCAAGTTCTTGCGTGCATGCTCTGCATCAAACTTGATTTCAGCTTTAGGGATAGGCGTCAGCGCTTGCGCTTTTGCATCCACAGGTGCAGGCGATGTGCCCACCAAATGCCCGCCAGCAGATTTAGCAACGACAACAGCCTCAGGCCGAGCAGGTGCTGGCTGAGGCACTTTTGGTTGAATTTCATTACCCATAAGAACCGCCTTTACCCCTGACAAATTGGGGGTTTCGCCATGAATCGGCGTGAGGCAATGGAACTTTAGGAAAAACTTAAAAATTATTTATTGGTGTAAACCGACATCATGCCCTCGAAGGTGGACTTGAGGCTGGTCTTCTGGCTGTTCACGCCACCCACGATGCTTTCCATGCTGGAGAACTGCTTGTTATAGCGAGCCAGCAGCGTGGTCATGCGGGTTTCAAGTTTGGCCAAATCGGCTTGGTACTTGGTATTTTGCGTTTCTGCGTTTTGGCTGTTGGTCAGCAACACGCCGCTGGGGCCAATGAGCTTGGACAACTTGCGCATCGCCTCACCGGCAAAACCTGCAGGTTTGGTGCTGTAGGCACTCAGCCCATTGGTATTGCCCGTCATGGTTTGCACCACGTCGTCAAAGTTGTCAGCCAAAGCCGCATCCAACTTGGTTTCATCCAAAGCCATCACGCCCGAGCGGTCAATGCTGATGCCCATTTGCCACATGGTGCTAATTTTGCTGCCTGGCGTGGTCGACTCACCCTGCACCAAGGTGCGCATCATGGCCTTCACGCTGCGAGCGGTAGAGTCACCCACCAAAGTCGCACCATAGGTTTCCATGGTGGACTTTGGGTCAGTGACCACGTTCAGCATGGATGTCGCATCGTTGTAGCTGGTCACCAAGGCTTTGAATTTTTCTTTCAAGGCAGTGGTGTCGCGCACCAAGCTCAAGTCAGCCGCGCCTGTGGTGACTGTTTTCAAATCCAAAGTCGTGCCAGGCAACACATCGGTCAAGGTGTTGGTATTGCGCGTGAACGTGATGCCATCGACTTTGACTTTGGCATCGCTGGCCACTTGATTGGCGGCATTGCTGCCAAACGTCAACCCCAAAGAGCCGGTGTTGGGGTTGCTGCTTGTGGTGCCGTCGATTTGCGTGTACGACGTCGACAACGAAAAAGCACCTGCTGCGCCTTTGGGGCCACTGAGCACAATTTGAAACGGCGAGGCAGAGCCATCGCCCGTGTTGACCAAGCTCGCTGTCACACCTGTCTTCGCGGCATTGATGGCATCCACAATGTTTTGTGGGGTATCGGTACCGGGTGCCAAGCTGATCGCAGGTTTAGCGACGCCACCGACCGTCAAGGTGAGCGACATGGCATTGCCACCATTCACAGGCACGGTCGCTGAAGCGTAGCCTGTGCTGATGGTGCGCTGCGCTTTGGCCAACTGCAACACCTCAATCTCATGACTGCCACTGGTGGCGGTGGCGCTGGTGGTCACAGCAAACGCACTGGACTGACTGTTGGTGGCCGTCAGTGAACTGAAATTGTTTTGATCTTTGAGGGCCGTGAACGCGTTGTTCAACTCTGAGGAAACAAACGAAATGGCAGCATAGCCAGACACGCGCGCTTCGTTCTTGCTGATCTTGGCGTTGATGGCGTTTTGCTGAGGCGTCTTTTCTGCATCCACCAAGTTTTGCGCCAACGAAGCAACGTCCACACCTGAACCTGCATTCAACGAAGTCAGCAGTTTTTGGGCGGCTGCACGGTTGGCCGCAGCAATATCCTTGGCCGTGCTAGCGGCTGTACTTGTAGAGGAAACTGCGGTGGTGGCCATGGTGAAGACGTTCTTAAAAGGCTAATCGTTAAGGTGATCGGCTGATGTTTTGAAAACTTGAGGCCAATTACTTGATGTAGTTGAACAAACTCAACTGAGAAATCTTGGCAAAACCGCTTTGTGCAGCTTGCAAGGCCAACTGATCCTTGTTCATGCGTGTGATGGCTTCGGTGTAATCCAAGTCTTCCACGTCGGAACGGGTGGCCTTGAGGCGCAACACCACCTCATCGAGAACGCTGTTTTGCATATCGACCACGGTGAGGTCGGTACCAATTTGAGCCAAGCCTTCGCTGACGCCTTGTTGCAAGCCGTCAACCTCTGAAATGCCGCGCTGGATATTGCTGTAGTCACTGTTCTTCACCGCAGTGACCAAGTCATCCAAGGCTTGGAAAAAGTCCACGCCTGTTTGAGCGCCTTTGCCGTCATCTCGGACCACGCGCACAAAGGCATCAGAGCCAGGCATGTTGAGGTTCATGCGGCGACTGTCGCCCACGTTGACTTTCATGCGCGCTTGGTCGCCTTGGTAATACACGACGCCAGCGGCATCTTTTGCGTAAGGGGCCGTATTGGCTTTGCTACCCGAGAACAAATAGTTGCCGTTGCTGTCTTGGCTGTTGCCCAAGCTCATGATTTGTTCGCGCAAAGCACCCAACTCAACCGCCACACTTTGGCGATCAGCTTTACTCAAGGTGTCGTTGGCTGCTTGTGTGGACAACTCTTTGATGCGGTACAGCACATCGCTGGTGTTCTTGAGTGCGGTCTCTTCTGATGTCAAACGGACGTTCACCGCTTTGAGCGTGTTTTGATAGCCAGTTTGACGGCTCAGCTCGGACTCCAATCGCGTGACCAAAGCGGCTTTATCAGGCGCATCGCTGGGCTTGACGATTTGCAAACCTGTTGACAACTGTTCTTGAGTTTTTGACAAGCTGGCTTGTACGTTGCCCAGCTGCTGGGTTGAACGGTCAAAAAAGAGGGTGGTTGAAATTTTCATAATGATTTACCTCTATCAACGAATTTGGTTGATCGTGTCAAACAGCTCGCCAGAAATTTGCAATGCTTTGGCGCAAGCTTGGTAGGCCTGCTGATAACGGATCAAGGCTGCGGCCTCATCGTCCAGGTTGACGCCTGCTACTTTGTCGCGAGCGGCCACGGCTTGGTCATTCACAACCGTGAGCGCTTGCTGCGTGATGGTGGCTTGTTGCGCCAAGTTACCCACGCTGTTGATCTGGTCAATGTAGGTAT
>CALKUJ010000090.1 GCA_937996825.1 uncultured Polynucleobacter sp.
TGTTGCAGGGTAAGTATGGCCGCGCCATGATGGCTGTACAGGCCTCAGAAGTGGCAGCAGAGAGCGTAGGCGTCAACGTTTATCGCTTCAAAGTACTTGCGTTTGTCATCAGTGCCGTGACATGCGGCTTAGCTGGGGCTTTTATGGCCCAGCAAAACCAGTACATCAATTCGGATTTCATCAATTTCCGTTTATCGATTTTCTTGTTGCTGATCGTTCTGTTTGGTGGTCCTTCCATTTGGGGACCTGTGTTGGGTGCGATTGCCTTGACGTTGCTCGACGCCTTTTTGGCTCGCTGGCCTGAGCTGCAGCACTTTACATATGGGGCTCTTTTGTTGTTTGCCCTTTATGCCATGCCTCAAGGGCTGGCTGGTGCATTGCAAAAAGTGATGAGTAAATTTGGAATGGGTCAATCTATTCCAAATATTGAGGTGCCCAAAGATGCATGGAAGTGCAAGTACTCCTTGGCGCGAAATCCTGATGCTGTAATTCTTGAAGCAAAAGGATTGTTCAAAACCTATGGCGGGGTCATTCCAACGAACGACGTGAGCTTGACGCTACGTCCCGGGCATATTCATTCGTTGATTGGACCTAATGGCGCAGGCAAGACGACCCTGTTAAACATACTCTCCGGCATTGTTAAACCAGATCGTGGCACGGTTGAGTTATTCGGTAATGACGTTACGAAATTGGCTGCTAATGAGGTTTGCTCATTGGGTATCGGGCGCACATTCCAAAACCTACGTCTGTTTTCGCATATGTCTGTGCTCGAGAACGTGCTGGTCGGATTGCATCCACACCTGGTGTCAGGTCTTTCGGCGAGTATGTTTCGTACGTTGGGGTCTCGGACAGAGGAGGCTGCAGCGCGTTCTGAGGCAATGTCGCTCCTACGTCTCGTAGGTTTACAAGAGCGAGCGCACGTACCGGCAGGTAGCTTGCCGTATGGTTTGCAGCGACGCCTTGAAATTGCCCGTGCATTAGCTACACATCCCAAACTACTTTTGCTGGATGAGCCTGCTGCAGGTTTGAACCCACAAGAAACTCAAGAGCTGACGCAATTGATCCGGCAGATTTCTGATCTAGGTATTACGGTGATGTTGATTGAGCACCATATGGATTTGGTCATGGCAGTTTCAGACCATGTTGTAGTGCTCGACCACGGTGAAAAGATCGCAGAAGGTGCACCAAAAATGGTCCAAAGTAATCCTGCTGTGATCAAAGCCTACCTTGGCGATGAAGAGGAGGAGGCTTGAGATGTTAAACATCAAAAATCTGATGGTGAACTACGGTGCCATTGAAGCTTTGCGCGGTGTCAGTCTTGAGGTGAATGCTGGAGAAATCGTCTCAATCATTGGCGGCAACGGTGCGGGTAAAAGCACCCTTATGAAAGCTATCTCGGGGCTAGAGGCTGCCAAGAGCGGTGCTGTTCAGTGGCAGGGGCAGGACATCACCACAACGCCATCCCACCAGCGGGTAGCTCTGGGAATCTCTCAGTCACCTGAGGGCCGACAGGTTTTCGCTGACCAATCCGTGGAGGATAACTTGCTGTTGGGAGCCTTCCTGCGACCTGCACGTGACCCCGAAGTCGCCAGCGACCTTGAAAAGCAATACGAGATTTTTCCAAGATTACGTGAGCGAAGAAATCAACAAGCAGGGACTCTTAGTGGTGGCGAACAGCAAATGTTGGCTATCTCTCGTGCTTTGATGTCTCGTCCAAAGTTATTGCTCTTAGATGAGCCCTCACTTGGATTGGCGCCGCTCATCGTCAAGGAAATCTTCGCTGTCATTCGTCGCGTCCGTGATGAGGGCGTAACGATTTTGCTAGTTGAGCAAATGGCTAATCAGGCTTTGAAAGTCTCTGATCGTGCCTACGTATTGAAAAATGGATTGATCGTTACTTCTGGTAGTGCGAAGGACATCGCAAACGATCCTGCTGTACGCGAAGCCTATTTAGGCAAGCACTGATATTTACAAATGAAAGACTGAAATGAGCACAACTAACTATTCAAGCCGCATCAGTGGATTTCACAAAAAATCTGTTGATGAGCGCATTGCCTTGATTGCGGGTATCACAGGCCTCGATGAAACTGAGCGTTCTTTGATTTCTAACTCTGGCAATCTAGATCAAGAAATCGGTAACCACATGATCGAGAACTTTGTGGGAACCATGACTATTCCTGTTGGCATAGCAACGAACGTGAAGGTCGATGGACGTGATGTATTGGTGCCAATGGCAACTGAAGAGTCTTCGGTTGTCGCTGCTGTTTGTAATGCGGCTCGCCAGTCTTATGACAACGGAGGATTCATCACCTCAATGTCTGGGACGCGCATGATCGCTCAAATTCAACTGGTCAACGTTTCAGATCCGTACAACGCAAGAATTTCAATTCTTGAACGCAAAGAAGAAATTCAAACTATTTGCGATGCCTGTGATCCGATGCTCATCAAACTGGGTGGTGGATTTAGAGAGTTAGAGGTTCGTGTCATTGATACGCAATCCGGCCCCATGGTGATCACGCACATCATTGTTGATACATTGGATGCAATGGGTGCTAATGCTGTGAACACTATGGCTGAAAAGCTTGCTCCATCAATTGCTCAATGGACGGGGGGGCGCACTTATTTGCGTATCTTGTCAAACTTGGCAGATCATCGCTTGGCTCGTGCTCGATGTGTTTGGCGTGCTGAAGACATCGGCGGCGCTGAAGTGCGAGATGGCATGGTGCTGGCGTATCACTTCGCTGAAGCTGATCCGTATCGTGCTGCAACTCATAACAAAGGAATCATGAATGGCATCAGTGCTGTAGTACTGGCTACAGGCAATGACACCCGAGCTGTCGAAGCAGGCGCACATGCTTATGCCTCTCGCAACGGACGCTATTCAAGCTTAACCCGTTGGGAGGTTACGAAAGATGGTGACTTAGCTGGATCAATCGAGATCCCGATGGCCGTGGGTTTGATCGGTGGAGCAACCAAGTTGCATCCGATGGCTAAGGCCGCGTTGAAAATTTTGAACGTCAAGTCTGCAAGCGAGCTTGCTCGCATCATCGCTGCAGTTGGTTTGGCGCAAAACTTTGCTGCTATGAAAGCGCTTGCAACCACGGGTATTCAAAAAGGTCATATGTCACTGCATTCGCACAACATCGCCATGATGGCTGGTGCTGTCGGTGATGAGATTGAGCAGTTGGCCAAGATTCTTGTTAGCAAAGGCACTGTTCGTATTGATGTGGCTGAGAAAGAGCTTGTAATTATGCGTGGCAAGTGAGCCTCTGACTGTCTGATGCTCT
>CALKUJ010000091.1 GCA_937996825.1 uncultured Polynucleobacter sp.
TAGCAGCAGGCTTCTTAGCAGCTACTTTTTTCTTAGCAGCAGGCTTTTTAGCAGCAGCTTTCTTAGCAGCAGGCTTCTTAGCAGCTACTTTTTTCTTAGCAGCAGGCTTTTTAGCAGCTACTTTCTTAGCAGCTGGTTTCTTTGCAGCTACTTTTTTAGCAGCTGGTTTCTTTGCAGCAGGTTTTTTCTTGGCAGTTGCCATATTAAACTCCTTCACGTGAGAGTGATTTACTAATACTACTGATTAAAGAAACCCGACCACACCAACTTCGTGTGAGCGAGCCATTCATCGGCGCGCCACTCACTACACGTCGCACGCTAATGAATCTTGGAAAAAAAGCCGTGACCTCTACAGGTGACGGCTTTTTAAATAAGTTAGAAGAATGTTTAAAACTGTCTAAAGAAATAGAAGACAACTCACTCTGATGATTCAGAGTTTTCGGTTTTAATCCGTGTTGTTGGCGACTACCTATCAACAGTTTTTTCTCCTAGTGTTTTTACAACTTTCGTGATAGTACAACTTAAGAGATGCGTTGTCATTAATTATTTTAAAAAAAATTTACTCCCAGTTCAACGCACCACCAGTTTGATATTCAATAACGCGAGTTTCAAAGAAGTTTCTTTCCTTCTTCAAGTCGATCATTTCACTCATCCATGGGAAAGGATTCTCTTCGTTCGGGAACATTGCTTCAAGACCAATTTGCATACAACGGCGGTTGCAAATGTAGCGCAAATAACCCTTGAACATTGGCGCGTTCAAACCTAGAACACCTCTAGGCATGGTGTCTTCGGCGTAGCGGTACTCCAACTCAACCGCTTTTTCGAACAAACCGCGCAACTCTTCCTTGAACTCTGGCGTCCACAAGTGTGGGTTTTCCAACTTGATCTGGTTGATCATGTCGATACCAAAGTTGCAATGCAATGACTCATCACGCAAGATGTACTGATACTGCTCTGCAGCACCGGTCATCTTGTTTTGACGGCCCATCGCCAAAATTTGCGTAAAACCAACATAGAAGAACAAGCCTTCCATGATGCAGGCGAAGACAATCAAAGAGCGCAATAGCTTCTGATCGTTCTCAGGGGTACCTGTTTCGAATGATGGATCAGTCAAAACATCGATGAATGGGATTAAAAACTCATCTTTGTCACGAATTGACTTCACTTCATGGTACGCATTGAAGATTTCAGCCTGATCTAAACCCAAAGATTCCACAATGTATTGGTAGGCATGGGTATGAATCGCCTCTTCAAAAGCTTGGCGCAACAAATATTGACGGCATTCTGGGGCTGTGATCTGACGATAAGTACCCAAAACAATGTTATTGGCAGCCAATGAGTCAGCTGTTACAAAGAAACCAAGATTACGCATGATGATGCGGCGCTCATCTTCGGTCAGACCATTAGGGTCTTTCCAAAGGGCGATATCTCGGGTCATATTGATCTCTTGAGGCATCCAGTGGTTAGCACAACCAGCCAAATACTTTTCCCAAGCCCATTTATATTTAAATGGCACCAATTGGTTCACGTCTGTTGAACCATTGATGATGCGCTTGTCAGCAACGTTCACGCGACGAGCAGCAGCATCTTCTGGGTCAATCGATGCTGAAGGGGCTGATGCTGATGACATTGGCATCGGCATTGGGCGGTTAGGCAACGGACTATTTTCTGTCGTAACAGATGGGGTCATTGCTGGCGCAGCTTTTGCAACTGGTGCGGCTACCGTTTCTTCATCCCAATTCAACATAATGTGTTCTCCAAATTCTTTTTAAATTGCATTTTTACAATCGTTAATATACGACTTATTGACAAGCTTCGCATTCATCAAAGCCAGCATCACCTGGGCGCATCGTACAAACAGGACCGTCTGCTTCAACAGCTGCAGCAGCAGCCGCTGCCAAAGTTGGATCACCATTCGATACTGAGTTCAAAGCGCCACCTTTAACAGTTGATTTCTCAACGTGAGTCGCTGAAATCGTGCGCAAGTAATATGTTGTTTTTAAACCACGCAACCAAGCTAGCTTGTAGGTGTCATCCAACTTCTTACCAGATGCGCCTGCCATGTAGATGTTCAATGACTGAGCCTGATCAATCCATTTTTGACGACGTGATGCAGCTTCAACCAACCACTGAGGCTCAACTTCAAACGCTGTAGCGTACAAATCACGCAAATCTTGAGGAATGCGATCGATTTTTGACAATGAACCGTCAAAGTACTTCAAGTCGGCAATCATGACCTCATCCCACAAGCCACGCGCCTTCAAATCGCGCACCAAATAATCATTCACCACTGTGAATTCACCTGAAAGGTTAGATTTCACAAAAAGGTTCTGATAAGTTGGCTCGATACAGGCTGAAACACCAATGATGTTAGAAATTGTGGCTGTTGGCGCAATCGCCACACAGTTTGAGTTGCGCATACCGAACTGCTTGATACGGTTGCGAACTGGTGTCCAATCCATCTTAGAAGACATGTCGACTTCAACATAGCCACCACGCTGTTCAGCCAACAACTTGACTGAATCCTGCGGCAGAATACCGCGATCCCACAAAGAACCCTTGTAAGTCTCGTAAGTGCCACGCTCTTCGGCCAACTCTGTTGAGGCCAAGTAAGCGTAGTAGCAAACAGCTTCCATGGATTCATCCGCAAACTGAACCGCTGCATCGCTGGCGTAAGGGATACGCAACATGTGCAAGCAATCCTGGAAGCCCATGATGCCCATACCAACTGGACGATGCTTCATGTTTGAGTTACGGGCTTTAGCAACAGCGTAATAGTTGATATCAATCACGTTATCCAACATGCGCATCGCTGTGCGGATGGTTTTTTGTAGTTTCTCGTGATCAAGCACCAAATTACCGCTTGCGTCAGCCTTCAAATGTACCGCCAAGTTCACTGAACCCAAGTTACAAACAGCGATTTCTGTTTCGTTGGTGTTCAAAGTGATTTCTGTGCACAAGTTTGATGAGTGAACCACGCCTACGTGCTGCTGAGGGCTGCGCACGTTGCATGGATCTTTGAACGTGATCCATGGGTGGCCTGTTTCAAACAACATACCCAACATCTTGCGCCACATATCCAAGGCATTGACCTTCTTGAATGGCTTGATTTCACCATTGGCAGCTTTTTGCTCGTAAGCCAAATAAGCTTTTTCGAACTCCAAACCAAACTTATCGTGCAAATCTGGGCAAGTAGATGGGGTGAACAATGTCCACTCACCTTTTTCCATCACACGCTTCATGAACAAGTCTGGAATCCAGTTAGCAGTGTTCATGTCATGCGTACGGCGACGGTCGTCACCAGTGTTTTTACGCAACTCTAGGAATTCTTCTACGTCTAAGTGCCAAGTTTCCAAGTATGCGCAAACTGCACCCTTGCGCTTACCACCTTGGTTCACGGCAACAGCTGTGTCGTTCACTACCTTCAAGAAAGGCACAACACCTTGTGACTTACCGTTTGTTCCTTTGATATGACTACCCAAAGAACGCACGTTCGTCCAATCGTTACCCAAACCGCCGGCAAACTTAGACAACAAAGCGTTTTCTTTCAAACCTTCGTAGATACCATCTAAATCATCAGGAATCGTTGTGAGGTAGCAGCTAGACAACTGTGAGCGCAATGTTGCTGAGTTGAACAATGTTGGTGTGCTGGACATGAAATCAAATGTTGACAGGATTTCATAGAACTCAATCGCACGGTCTTCACGATTCACTTCATTCAAGGCCAAGCCCATCGCCACACGCATGAAGAATGCCTGAGGCATTTCGATGCGGTGATCTTCAATGTGCAAGAAATAACGGTCGTACAAAGTCTGCAAGCCCAAGTAGTTGAACTGCAAATCACGATCAGCTTTCAAAGCGGCGCCCAACTTGACCAAGTCATAAGTCAATAAACGCTTATCTAACAACTCTGCATCCACGCCTTGCTTGATGAATTTCGGGAAGTAGTTGATGTATTCAGCAGCCATTGCGCCTTGCGGTACTTCACGACCCAAGATTTCTTTACGAATGGTGTGCATCAAAATACGGGCGGTTACCTGGCTGTATGCAGGATCTTTTTCAATCCATGTGCGTGACGCCAAAATAGCTGAGTCATACACCTGAGCCATCGGAACGCCTTCGTACAAATTCTTGATCGTTTCTTTGATGATTGGCTCTGCGTTCACTGCATTACCCAAACCTTCGCATGCCGCCTGAATCACCATTTGTAATGCAGCCATATCCAAAGGTTTGACCACGCCATTGTCTGTCACATTGATGCCTGGGTGATCAACGATTGGAGCTACTGGCTGAGCAGCCACTTGTGCTGCACGTTCTTGATTGCGCTTTTCACGATAAAGAACATAGGCACGAGCCACGTTGTGCTCACCACTGCGCATCAAAGCCAATTCAACTTGATCTTGGATATCTTCAATGTGGAAAGTTCCACCATTAGGACGGCTGCGCAATAAAGCGCGCACAACCACTTGAGTCAATTGCTCTACTTGCTCACGCACTCTTGCAGATGCGGCCCCTTGACCACCATTGACTGCTAAAAATGCTTTTGTAACTGCGATTGCAATTTTTGATGGTTCAAACGCCACAACTGAACCATTGCGACGAATGATTTTGTAATCGCTTAATTGTGTTGCTTGCGCACCACCGACACCACCGGCCACAAATCCTTCAGAAGGGTTTTGACTAACTTGACCAGTTGATTGGCCAGAAAATGGATTGGATGTTTGGCCAGAAACTTGTGGGTCTACGTACGTCATTCGAACTCCCTTTATCTATATATATGTATTAATTGGGTAAAAAGTCTATTTTTTGATTTTTTTCAACGGCTATTCGCTATAAATAACACTACATTTAGTGTTTTTTCTGCGACAACGGTACTAAGTATAGGGTATTTATGATTATTTTGATAAGGATTTTTTGCTAAAAATACCTATCGAAATCCCTAATCTGGGCCTATTTTTGATGACTTTTTGGCACCTTTTTAGGGCTTTTTAGGGTGCAGATTTACTTGGTTAGCACTCACTAACCCAAAAAGGTAAGACTTAATTGAAAAGACTAATTTCTATTTTCAAGACCGTAAGGAAGTTGTCTCACGGGAATATTGGCTTCATCAGCAAATCTCTGCCATTCGAAATGAATGCCGGGATCGGTTTTTCGACCTGGCGCGACATCACTGTGGCCAGCATAAGCAGAAATCGGATGAGCTTTTTGTAGAGCGGCGACCAATTCTTTTAATGCAGAGTATTGAGCCGGACCAAAAGGCACGTCATCACTGCCCTCCAATTCAATACCAATTGAAAAGTCATTGCAGCGCTGGCGTCCAAAAAAATCAGAAACTCCTGCATGCCAAGCACGATTCAAAGTTGATACAAATTGCTGCACATGACCATCTCGACGAATTAAGAAATGACTCGACACTTGTCGATCTGCAATTTCAGCAAAATAAGGATGCGCTTTCGGATCTAATCGATTTTGAAAGAAGTCAGCAATATGATTTCCGCCAAATTGACCTGGTGGCAAACTGATGTGATGAATCAATACCAGCTCAACAGGAAGTCCCTCTGGTCGTGAATCATAGTTAGGAGACTTGATCCATTCTGCCTGACCCCACCAACCTTTTGGATCAATGCTTGAACGATGTTCACGAGAGCAATAAGCTCCAACACCTTCACCCTGCGGAAATCTCAAACCACAATGAGGACACTGCTCCATATTCTTGGGCTCAACTGGTTTCGTGGATGAGGAAGCTTTAGGTGCTGGCTTGGCTTGTGGCTTAGCGCTTGATCGATTGTTTTGAGAAATTTGCGCATAACGCCACCAAATGATCAAACCCGTGAGGATCAAGGTGAAGAGTAACCACTTCATCGTTGGATCAATACCTCTAAAACAAAGCGACTACCCACATAGGCCATCAACAGAACACCAAACGATCCCAATACCCAGCGCACCGCCGTCAAACCTCGCAAGCCAACACGCCAACGCGCGATCAGCAATCCGGCAAACATCACCCAAGATAAAAATCCAAAGATGGTTTTGTGATCCCAAAATAAAGCACGGCCAAACAATGCTTGACTGAAAAACAATCCAGAGAAAACCGTCAAAGTTAACAAAGCAAATCCAACTGTGATGATTCTAAAAAGAATGCTTTCCATGCTCATCAATGGCGGCAAACGATTACCCCACTTTGCAAAAAAACTATTCGCCTTGTCATGGCTCGGCATGTGCAAATGACGATCTTGCCAGTGCATCAAAATCGCATGAAGGGCAGCCAAACTCAATAAACCATAGGCCACATTTGCCACGATGAAATGAGCTCTGAACCATGGGTCATCAATTGAACGAGCTGACAATACTGATCCAGAAAAAATGATGGGCAAAATGGCGGTCAGACATGCTGCCAACAAAATGATGGCTCTCAATCCTTTGATCGGCAGATACCAACTCTCAAACCAAAAAAATGTGACCCCTATCCAAGCCATGGTTGATAAAGCTTGGGCAAAACCAAAAATAAATCCTTGCTGAGTAAAGATCGATTCATGCAAAGTGAATCCATGCAGAACTAAGATTGGCAATAAAAGCCATTGCGAAAGACTCGAGACCATTGGAGAGTCTTGATTCTTTTCAGAATTTTGCGAGTAAACCCTGATTTCTCTTAAAAAAAACAAGAAATATAAAGCGCTGGGTATCCATGCGAAGCTGGGGTGACCTAAAATGTTCATATCTACAGTTTAATGCTCATATGTTTCAAAATCTAACAGATCGTTTAAGTCGTGTGGTTAAAACCATGCGGGGTCAGGCCAGACTGACCGAAGAAAATACCGCCGAAATGCTTCGCGAGGTACGTTTAGCCCTATTAGAGGCTGACGTTGCACTTCCTGTTGTCAAAGAACTCATCAATAACATCAAACAAAAAGCTCTTGGCGTTGAGGTCCTCGACAGTTTAAGCCCTGGACAGGCATTGGTGGGTGTTGTTCAAAAAGAACTGACCGCCATCATGGGCAATTCAAGTGCCGGTCGACTAAATTTAGCTGCTCAACCACCTGCCATTATTTTGATGGCAGGTCTTCAAGGTGCTGGTAAAACAACTTCTGCTGGCAAATTAGCCAAATGGCTCAAAGACACACAAAAGAAAAAAGTATTGACCGTGTCTTGCGACGTTTACCGTCCGGCCGCCATCAAACAATTGCAAATGGTCAGCGAACAAGCTGGCGCAGAATTTTTTCCTAGCAATGAAAACCAAAAACCTAAAGACATCGCACGCGATGCTTTGGACTGGGCAAAACGTCACTATCACGATGTATTGATTGTCGATACTGCCGGTCGCTTAGGTATTGATGAAATGATGATGCAAGAAATCAGCTCATTGCATCAAACCTTAAACCCTATCGAAACACTGTTTGTGGTCGACGCGATGTTGGGTCAAGATGCGGTTAACACAGCCAAAGCATTCAATGAAGCACTGCCATTAACAGGTGTGATTCTGACCAAATTGGATGGTGATGCCCGCGGTGGTGCAGCACTTTCTGTTCAACACATCACCGGCGTACCAATCAAGTTTGCTGGTGTGGCTGAAAAACTAGATGGTCTTGAACCATTTGATGCAGACCGTATGGCCAGTCGCATTCTTGGCATGGGCGATATTCTGGCCTTGGTCGAACAAGCGCAAAAGAATGTTGATTTTGAGCAAGCTCAAAAATTAGCTGACAAAGTTAAAAAAGGTGGCTTTGATTTAAATGATTTTCGTATGCAAATCACTCAAATGCGCCAAATGGGTGGTTTAGGTAGCATGATTGACAAATTACCTGCGAAATTTGCTCAAGCAGCTGCCAAGCAAGACATGAGTGTTGCTGATAAACAAGTGGCACGCACACAAGGCATCATCGATAGCATGACGCCAGAAGAAAGAAGGAAGCCGGAGCTTCTTAAAGCAAGTCGAAAACGTCGTATTGCTGCTGGTGCAGGAGTACAAGTACAAGAGGTGAATCGCGTTTTGGCGCAATTCGAACAAATGCAATCCATGATGAAACAATTCAAAGGCGGCAAGATGGCCAAGATGCTTGGTGGCATGGCAGCCAAAGGCATGGGCAATATGTTCAAGCGATGATGCATTAATGCGCCTTACAAACAAAAAGCCAGATCAGTGATCTGGCTTTTTTTGTGGGTTTTGCTTTTAAGTTCAATCAGTATTTAAGATGCTAATTGAGCTTTCACCAAATCAATGACTTTCTTAGCCACATCACCCACTGGTATTGCGCTTGCTTCAGCATCAGTGCGAGCCTGGAACTCTAACTGACCTTCTTTCAAACCACGTTCACCAATCACCACACGATATGGCACACCGATCAATTCCCAATCGGCAAACATGGCGCCTGGACGCTCGCCACGATCATCCAAAATCACTTCAATACCTGCAGACAATAAGTCTTGGTAAAGTTTGTCAGAGGCTTCACGAACCATGTCGGAGCGGTCATAGCCCATTGGGCACAAAACCACTTGGAATGGTGCAATCGATACTGGCCACATGATGCCGCGCTCATCGAAACGTTGCTCAATGGCAGCACCCAATAAGCGAGTCACACCAATGCCATAACAACCCATCACCATCGGCTGAGACTGACCTTTCTCATCCAGATAGACAGCATTCATCGACTCTGAATAACGGGTACCCAACTGAAACACATGTCCCACTTCAATACCACGGCAAATTTCTAAAACACCCTTACCGTCCGGCGATGCATCACCCGCAATCACATTGCGTAAATCAGCCACAATCGGCTCTGGCAAATCACGACCCCAATTAACACCCGTTAAATGATGACCTTCTTGATTAGCGCCGCAAATGAAATCACTCATATTGGCAACAGTTCTATCAGCCACAACTGTTAATGGCTTTTTCGTTTTGACAGGTCCCAAATAGCCAGGAGGAGTACCAAAATGCTCAATGATTTCTGCTTCTGTAGCAAAACGGAAGTCGGTCAAACCAGGCACTTTGCTGGCTTTGATTTCATTTAATTCATGATCACCACGAATCAACAATAAAAATAATTTTGCGCCGCCCTCTTGATCAACCGCCAAGACAATTGATTTAACTGTTTTTTCAAGCGAACACTTTAAGAATTGCGCAACCTCTTCACACTTCACTTGACCAGGCGTAGGTGTTAAGGCCATGGCTTGAGAAGCAGTGGCTCTACTTGTGATCAACGAGAGTGCTTCAGCGGTTTCAATATTTGCTGCGTAATCAGATGTTGGGCAATAAGCGATAGCATCTTCACCGGTATCAGCTATGACGTGGAATTCTTGGCTACCAGTTCCACCAATAGCGCCGTTATCTGCGGTAACTGCACGAAACTGGAGACCCATGCGCCTAAAGATGCGTGTGTACGCGTCGAACATGATTTGGTAGGACTTCTTAAGACCCTCAGTGTCGCGGTCAAAAGAATAAGCGTCCTTCATGCTGAATTCACGGCCACGCATAATCCCAAAACGTGGGCGTCGTTCATCACGGAACTTTGTTTGAATTTGATAAAAATTTACCGGTAACTGCTTGTAGCTCTTAATCTCGTTACGAGCTAAATCAGTAACCACCTCTTCAGAAGTTGGCTGAATCAAAAAATCGCGATCATGGCGATCTTTGATACGCAGTAATTCTGACCCCATCTTTTCCCAGCGACCAGTTTCTTGCCACAATTCAGCAGGCTGAATCATTGGCATAAGCAATTCAATTGCTCCAGCACGATTCATTTCTTCGCGAATGATGTTTTCCACCTTGCGAATCACCTTCAAACCCAGCGGTAAATAGTTGTAGACGCCTGCGCTGAGCTTGCGAATTAATCCTGCGCGCACCATAAGCTTGTGCGAAACCACCTCAGCGTCGGAGGGGGCTTCTTTTAGCGTGGCGAGAAATGATTGTGAGGCTTTCATGTATGGATATA
>CALKUJ010000092.1 GCA_937996825.1 uncultured Polynucleobacter sp.
GTTCGCGCATCAATTTGCCCTGACCATAACGACCATTCGAGTTAAAGCCATAGCCAATGACCGGCTTGCCATTGCGAATCACATCGGTCACAACAGCAACTAGGCTGAGGTTCATCTTGCTAAAGTCAATATAGGCATTACGAATAGAAGAGCTAATTGGGAACGTTTTCTCACGAATTTCTACAATTTTCATAGTCAGGCCTCAAGGGTTTGTTGGTGATGGACTGAATGTTGCCGATTACGGAGCAAAATGACCAATGCTCAATTTGGCTAAACTTATGCACTGGACGAACCGACTATGAATTTCATTTGGTTAGAAGACTTTTTAGCCTTAGCGCAATCTGGAAATTTTTCTCGTGCTGCAGAGGAAAGATTCAGTTCCCAGCCAGCTTTCAGCCGTCGGATTCGATCTCTTGAAGAGTGGGTCGGAACTGACCTAATCAACCGCAGCACACAACCTGCTCGACTTACTGAGGCTGGTGAATGGTTCCGTGTCATTGCTGAAAACTTGGTGATTCAAATTTCCCGTCTACCTTCCGAGGCTCAACAAGTCGCAGAGACAAATTCCGTCACGCTAAGAGTTGCCTCAACGCACGCACTTTCTTTTGTCTTTCTTCCTCGATGGCTTCGCAACATGGAGTCGTCAATTGCGATTGAACGCGTTGAGTTGATGTCTGACGTTCTATCTCGATGCGAAATATTGATGCAGCAGGGAAAAGCGCATTTTGTTTTGACTCACGCACACCCCAAGGTTCCCAGCTCTCTAGACAGTGAAAGCTATTTAGCTTTAAAGATTGGGAAAGATGAACTAATTCCAGTTTCACAACCTGATCGCAAGGGGCTTCCTATTCATGCGATTGGCACTAGCAAGAAGAAAACCATCCCTATCCTTGGCTATACAGATGAATCGGGATTAGGTCGAATATTTGCGGTCGTCATGAGCAAGCGCATGAACGCATTACAGACCAAGATGGCTTTCAAAGCCCACCTAGCGTCAGTTTTACGAACTATGGCGCTTGATGGTCGAGGATTAGCATGGCTACCAAAAACACTCGTTGAAGAAGATATTCAAGCAGGCAGACTCGTGCTCGCAACATCCGACGGCTGGACTGTGCCATTAGAAATTCGGCTTTATAGAGAAAAGAACGCAACTGGTAACGCTCCACTTGCGCTTTGGAATGCGGCCTCTACTCAACGGTAGAGCCAATCAGCTCAGGATTGGTGATATCAATAGCGACCGCAGATTTTCAACGGTCTTTCCTCTAATTAAGCCAATCTGCTTTTTGCAAGAGCAGCCACATCCTTTACCCAAGGCTCCCTCGCCCAGTGTTTTCTTGCAAATGTATTTATTTCATCCATATAGCTAAGTGACATTCCCACCACATCAACGCCCTTTAGAAACATTTCTTGATGCCGTTTTGAAATTTCAAAATGCATCGGATCGAGATCACCACATGTGACCTGCGAGTTTTCAACGTCAATCACAATTTCTGGTGCATCAGTTCGCTGAGCCAGTTGCATCAAGTTTTCTACTTGCTCGGTTGGCAAACTAACAAGCAGCAATTGATTGCCCATTGCATTGGAATAAAAAATTTCAGCAAAGCTTGGTGCAATGATGGCTTTGACTCCAAATTGCAATAGCCCCCATACTGCGTGCTCACGGCTTGAGCCGCAGCCAAAGTTTGAACCACCCAACATCAAGTTAGCATCTTTGTATTTGGTCTGATTCAATACAAAGTCAGGTTTTATTTGCCCCTTTGTATCGAATCGAAGGTCGTACAACAAGCCCTCGATCAAACCTGATTTGTCGATTCCACGCAAAAACTGCTTAGGCATGATTTGATCGGTATCCAAATTATCGATACGGATGGGAGTAGCTTTACCCTGAATTTTTTTGATAGTTGACATATCAGTTTCCGAAATGGCGTACATCTGTAATCTTTCCTGTAATAGCGGCAGCAGCAGCCATTGCAGGACTCATAAGGTGAGTAATTGCTCCTCGCCCTTGACGACCTTCAAAGTTTCGATTGGTAGTCGATGCACAACGCGTTCCGTCCGTTAGGACATCATCATTCATGGCGAGACACATTGAGCAGCCAGGCTTTCGCCATTCGAATCCGGCATCTATGAAGATTTTGTCAAGACCTTCTTTTTCAGCCTGCTGCTTAACAGCACCCGAGCCAGGCACCACCATCGCACGAACGCCCTGAGCGACTTTATGCCCCTCAACGATGCCTGATGCAGCACGCAAATCTTCGATGCGAGCATTGGTGCATGACCCAATAAATACGTGCTGAATCGGGGTACCTTCAATGGCATCACCCGCAGTCAGTTTTGTATAGGCCAGCGCTTGCTCTGTACTGCGCTTGAACTCAGGTGCAACCTGTATTGGCGTTGGCACTTTGCCCGAAATGGGCAACACTTGGTCAGGACTTGTTCCCCATGTCACATGAGGTTCGACATTAGATGCATCAAATGTGAACTCTTTTTCGAATTCAGCATCTTTATCGCTGTACAAGTCTTTCCAATGCGACAACGCATGTTCGCGGGTAACTCCAACAATGTCTGGACATTTGGCTAGTACATAGTCAATAGCGGTTTGATCGGGTGCAATCAATGCGCCACGTGAACCCGCTTCAACTGTCATATTGCAAAGTGTGAATCGAGCCTCAACAGATAATGCATCGATAGCTGTACCGCAGAACTCGACAACAAAGCCACGTGCACCTTGGGCACCAATTTGTCCAATGATCATCAAAATCAAATCTTTGCTGGTAGTACCTTTAGGCAACACACCATTGACGCGAATACGCATGTTTTGAGCGGTGCGGTAGACCAGAGTTTGTGTAGCAAGCACATGTTCAACCTCGGAGGTGCCAATACCAAAACCAAGCGCACCAAGTGCGCCATAAGTTGTGGTGTGGCTGTCCCCGCAAATCACCACCATGCCGGGGCGAATCATCCCGTGTTCTGGTGCTACAACGTGCTCGATACCTTGCATGGCATCGTTGGTGTCAAACAAGGGAATCCCATGCTTTGAGCAATTCTTGGCAAGGTTAGTAGCTTGCAACGCAGAAGGCTTATCGCTGATAACGCGAACTGCAACAGGATGCGTCGGAATGATGTGACTCACCACGGATACGTTTTGTCCCGGCATTGGAACCTTGATGTTGCGTTCATCGAGGCCTGTAAATGCCTGAGGACTTGTGTACTCATTCATCAAGTGCAAGTCACAGAACAAAAGCACGTTTTGTTCATCGATGGTGCGTACGGTGTGCGAGTCAACGAGTTTTTGATAAAGAGTTTTACTGGTCATGATTTTTATTCAGCAGTGATGCCGCGTTCTTTGATGAGCTTGGTCCACATTGGGAGTTCTTTTTCCAAACGCCCTTTGGCTTCAGCTACCGTAGATGGGAGTGCATCAAATCCGTCTTTGGCCATACGCTCTTTCACAGCTGGCGTTTCAAGTGTTTTAGATCGGAAGAGCACACGTCTGAACTCCAGTCACCTTGTACTATCT
>CALKUJ010000093.1 GCA_937996825.1 uncultured Polynucleobacter sp.
CGTGATGCGCATACGTCATTTGCGCCCTATTTGGCCGTAACTTACTTTTGCGCGCGCAGGTCATTGTTTGCGAGTGCTATGTCTGCAAGCTGACCTTGTTAATTTTTCGGATAACAAAAAGGTAAGCCATTCCTAATGAAACGAATTCTCGTCCTTGGCATTGCCTCAGTTTATTTTTTTTGGGCCTCGGCATTCGCCCAGGTGACATCGCTACAACATGCCCGTTCGGATGCTGAAGCAGGTGGTATCAGCTCGTACAAATTACCCAACGGTTTCAAGATCATTCTCATTCCTTATCCTTCCGCGCACAACACGCGCGTTGAACTGCTCGTCAGGTCTGGCAGCAAGCTTGAGGGATATGGTGAAACTGGGATGGCGCATTTGCTTGAGCACATGCTCTTCAAAGGCGCAGGGAATCGCAAAAACATCAAAGAAGACCTGACTAAGCTTGGCGCCGTCTACAACGGCACCACAAATCAGGATCGAACTAACTATTTCGCCACAGTAGATGCAGACCCGACGAAGGTTGATGAGCTGATTCAGATCGAGGCGGATCGTTTCATTCGAGCAAGATTCACCGCGAGCGACTTAGCCAGTGAAATGACAGTGGTTCGTAATGAACTTGAAAATTCAGAAAAAGAACCATCTCAACTCGTCTTCAGTGCGCTTGCACGTCATGGTTTCAATTGGCATGGATATTCGCATTCAACGATTGGAGCGCGCAGTGATATCGAAGGCGCATCATTTGCAGCATTGCAAGCTTTCCATCGAAAGCACTATCGTCCCGACAACGCTGCCCTAATTATTTCTGGCAAGTTCGATTCCAAAAGAGTACTCGCGACTGCCAGTCAGCTTTTTGTTGTGGCTAAAAATCCGAATCTTCAAAGGCCTGCCAACTGGACTTTAGAAAGTCCACAAACAGCAATGAATAGAACTGAACTTGTTTTATCAGCTGGTACAACGGTTGTCGCCAGCGCATGGAAATTGCCTGGTATGAAAGAGCGTGATGCACACGCTCTTGATCTAGCTGCAGCATTCATTTGCGACTCAGATTGGGGGAGCTTGAGAAAAGATATCGTCATACAGCGCAAGTTGGCCGTCTCTGCATCCTGCTTTACTTGGATTCAAACTGACTATGGAAGATTTATTTCATTTGCGCGAGCAGATCAAAAAGCTGACGCAGTTGAACTCTCTCAGCAAATTGTCAAGCACATCCAAGAGGCAGCGACGCGAGGTGCTACTGAAGAACAACTTGAACGCTCTAGGCTAGCTGAACTTAACAAGTTTCAAAATGCATTGGATTCACATGAGGCGGTCGCTGAACTCGTTTCTGAGTCTGAAGCAGCGGGTGACTGGCGGTTGTTTTTGTGGATGCGTGATGTGGTCAGTTCAGTAACGCTTCAAGAAGCTAATGAGGCTCTTAAAAAGTGGGTCGTTTCTTTCAACCGAAACGACGTCGTGCTTAGACATTCCGACGTCGTGACGCCTATCGTATTTCCAAAGCCAACTGCTGCTGAGACACGGGTTACAGGACAGACTTGGCCCAACTTGTTGTCATCAGCTGATCCAGCGCCGACTAGTTTGCTAGAAATTTCAAAGGCAACGGTTCGTTTCAATCTTGACGATCAAAAAGTGCAGGTCGCACTGATCAAACGTAAGACGCAGGGCGACAAGGTTTGGTTATCTTTAGAGAATGACTTTGGTAAC
>CALKUJ010000094.1 GCA_937996825.1 uncultured Polynucleobacter sp.
TATTAACCAAAAAATTTTCTATTTGGGGAAGTAAAAACTATGGCGACGACTAATCAAATTTCCTCCGTAACACACCTTGCAAAGCAACTCGCTGTGAAAGAGTTGGAAAGTGGTGAAGCTAGTTCTGAGCAAATGCTTGAAGCATTGAGTGCAGTTGCAAAAATGCTCGAAACCAAAGCTGGCTGAAAAAACAGATATTTGCTTGCCATTTGATACTTGGTTGTTGACTGCCGCCTGCGAAAAAGCGGCGGCATGGCAGCACCAATATGGCCCTTTGATTTTGACAATCAATTTGTCTGAGGCGCAGTTCAAAGATCCAGCATTCCCTCAAAAAATCCGAACAGTATGTGAGGCAACACAATACCCGCATCAGCTGTTGGAGTTGGAGGTGAATGAAAGAATTTTGTCTCGTCAGTCTGTGGGTGCTCTACAAACTATGCAAGGGTTTGCATCGCAAGGCTTGAGTGTTTCAGTTGGTGGCTTTGGGCTGCAGCAGGGCTCGCTTCAGTTGCTGAATATGCTGCCTCTTAACAAGGTCAAGCTTGATCGTAAACTTGTCAAAAATATGATGAATGACGCACGTATTCGTCAGCTCATTGAGCTAACGATTACACATGCTTTGTCCTGCGATGTACAAGTGGTATCTGACGGAATTGAGTCTTCGCATCAACGTACCGAACTTCAACGAATGGGATGTATCTTGGGGCAGGGGGCTTATTTCGATCAACCTTTAGCAGCTGAGGCATTTGAAGGTTTGTTGAAGTCTAGGACGTTTGAGAGATCAGGACACGATCTCTTTGACATAGGTTTTCAGCCGCATGTGGCCTAGTTTCTTCGATTGCCATTCACGGTTGCACAAGTCTTGAATTTGCAGCCAAGCCTTTAGGTATGCAATCTGGACATTTTGGAGTTTGTTCTACTTGGCGTAAGAAATTTGAAAACTCGCGTGATAGATCTGCAGGATGCTTGTTTGGATGGTGTGATAGCCATAGAGATATGAATCCAGCGACTACTGGTGCAGCGAAGCTTGTGCCTACGCCGCGTTGTAACGCTGCCGCACGTTCGTTGCCTAGAAAATCCAAATCGTAGGTTGCCACCATCAGCTTATTGACAGACCAATAAGCATCTGATTCAAGTCGTTTCCCCCCTCCTGGTGCATACAAGGTTGTCCGTACGTCAAGCGCAGAATAAACCTCAATGCGATTTTCAGCATCCAGTGCTCCGACCGAAATGACACCTTGGCAGTTGGCGGGTTCAGGAAGTGGCTTGTGAAAGTTATTGCCTGCGGCCGCAATGACAAAGATGTTTTTCTCAACAACGCGGTTGATTAAACGCTGCAAGTCAGCGCCGCATACGGGGAGGCCTCCTGCAATGCTCATGTTGATAATGTTGGCAGGATATGGGTTGTCTTGCGCACCTGCAACGGGCAGTCCTGCGGCCCATGCGATGGCGTCTAGTAAATCTGTGCGCGACATGTTGCATGCGCCAAATAGCCGAATGGGTAAAACTTTAGCGTTTGGGTTCACGCCATGTACGCCGTTTTCACCGTTTGCCGCAATTAAGCTGGCAACTTCCGTTCCGTGTGTTCTAAAGGCGCCTGAAATTAAACGCTGGCCGCAGCGTGCATCGCGTTCATCTGGCGCAAAATTTGTAGACCGCCCACCACGTAAATTGTTGGGGGCGGACAACATGTCATAGCCTGGTAGCAGTTGTCCATTGAGGCTGGGATGGCTGGCAATAACTCCGCTGTCAATTACTGCAACGACGATTTGATGAGGTCCTGGCTTAATGTGAGATGTATTGATTGCAGAGGGGGCGTAAGCCTCATTTTTTTGTGATGCCCCAAGGTGCCAAGGTAAATTCTGTGCTTTTGCCACGCTCAATATGGAGAGCAGTGAAACGGTTAAAACGCGCCTTAGAAGCACGGCCCTACTGCCTCTGTGTGCGTGGCTTGCGATAAGTAGCCAATGGCTGGGTGATGCTTAGCGATGCATGCCCGCATTGACTGCTCATCTTGAACAATGTGTAAGTTGTTTGTGAATGTTTGGTTTGACGTGGCTAAGGCTTTAACAACTGCTGGCTTGGCACCTATAGAGTTGAGGGCTGCGGCCGTGAGTGGCATATCGTGGCCGGCAATACACGCTGACAGTGGCACTCCTCCGCTTAACTTGACGGGGATGCCTTGATACACCGCATACAAGTCTCTTAGCGATAAGCGGATGACCTCTCGTTCAAAAGTTAAAGCGGCTAAGGTGAAGTTGTCGGATGCATCGGCAATTTGGACATCGCTTCGCGAGCAATGCCATACGGGCTCGGCCCAAACTGAGCCGTGTAGCAGTGCAAAACTAAGTACGATAAAAAATCGACTTTTGAGTAGCGATAGATAACATTGCATAGTTAAATATTTTACATGCCGAGCACATATTTGAGTACTAAAAATGTAAATTAATTGCTTGTTTCGCTACAAATGTTTAATAAGTGTGGTTTGCCTTTATTCGGTAAGTGAATCGCTCACCGCCATTAAGCGATAGCCAAAGCCATAAATCGGTTTTAGTCGTAAGTTCTGAGAACTTGCCGCGAGGTCGAGTTTTTTTCTCAACCAAGAAACGTGTACATCGAGCGAACGAGATAATGCATCGCCTTCTCCTCCCCATACTTCTTGCATCAGTCGTTCGCGAGAAACGGCGCGCTCATGGTTTTCGAATAAAAACAAAGCGAGCTTGAATTCTTTTTCTGACAAGCTGACATTGCCGTTTGCAAATGCGACGCTGTTATCAAGCTTGTTGAATAGATAGCCTAAAAGCGTTCGCGTGGTTTCTTGGTTGTTACGGTCGGGGTATGTGCGCCGCAATAGTGCAGAAATGCGCGCTAAAAACTCTTGAGGACGAACGGGTTTGGTGCAGTAATCGTCGGCCCCAGCGTTCAATGCTTCCGTGATGTCTTGTTCATCTGTGCGACTGGTTAGAAACAATACGGGCTCTTTTAATCCACGCACGTTGCGAATGTGCTTTAGTACGTCTAATCCAGACATCCGAGGTACGCGCCAGTCGAGAACGAAGAGATCGATCGTGTCTCGTCCCACAGCTTTGACCATATCTGCGCCGTTATTAAATACGCTCACGGTATGGCCTGCGCGTTCCAAAATCTCGCAAACATGTTGAGCTAACTGCGGCTCATCTTCCAGAAGTCCAATGTACATCTTATTAATTTTAGAAGGTTGCCATGATGGCGTTTTTAAGTTCGGGAGTGACTTCTGGCATGACGCCAAACCAAGCATTGAAAGCAGGGCGAGCCTGATGCAAGAGCATGCCAAGCCCATTGACTGTGGTGTTACCTCTCAAGCGTGCGGTCGCCAAAAGTGGCGTCTCAAGTGGAATATAGATAGCGTCGGAGACTAGTGCTGACGTTGGAAGTTGGGTGAGGTCAATATCAAGAGCGCTTTCACCGTGCATGCCTTGATTTGTGGTGTTGACCAATAGTGCCGCATTGTTAAGGGCATCCGAGCGTTCGGACCAGTCGAACGCTGTGACGACTTGGCCAAATTCTTGTGCCAGATCTTCGGCTTTGCTACGTGTTCGGTTGAGGATGCGAATTTCGGTTGCACCTGCATCAATGAGGCTTACCACAATGGCTCGCGCAGCCCCGCCTGCACCTAAAACGACGGCAGGACCTGCGTCAGCTTGCCAACTCGGCTGAGCTTCACGTAGGCTTTGCAAATACCCATAACCATCATTGTTGAAACCATGTAAGGCACCATCAGCTTGCACCACGATGGTGTTAATCGCTCCCATGCGTAGTGCCAGTGGTTCAACCCAGTCCATGTATTGCATTGCGTCAACTTTATGGGGGATGGTGATGTTGCACCCAGCTAGACCCAAGGCTTTCAGTCCGCGGATGGCTGTTTCAAGCTGGTTGGGCTGCACCGTGAAAAGGCCATAGGCCCCAGCTAGGCCATATTGCTTGATCCAGTGGTTATGAATGACAGGGGAGCGAGAGTGCGCCACAGGCCAGCCCATGACCCCTGCCATGATGAACGTATGTTTCATGATCGATGAAGAAAGTATGTGTGCAATGGTAGCCAATGCGTGGTGCTTAAATTTGAGAATAAAAACTCAACAAACCGTTAGGTAGAACATTCAAAAAATACGCTAAGTAGTTGCATTCAATGAATTTTTTTCTACAAATAAACAACAATAAAACTCCAAATATG
>CALKUJ010000095.1 GCA_937996825.1 uncultured Polynucleobacter sp.
CTCTCCTGCTGGATGGGAGTGTTTTGGAAAAAAAGAGTTAGGTGCATAGCTCACGATGGTTGTTGCAATCGCCTCTTCATCACCAATGCGATCAAGTGGCTTTCTGTTGACCCCGACCATGGGTGATGGCACCCAAGGCGCCTCCTGAGTATTGACCACGGCCTTTTGGCTGAAGTCTGCATTGATGTTCATCTTCAAGCCCTGAAGGTGGGTAGGTGCCAATTTTTATACAAGGCAATCGCTCGAATGATGAAAATGAACATAAATGAAATCACGGCTGCGGTAGATTCATCTAACAAGTAGGTGCTCAGCAATATGTATAAAGCACTGCCAGCAAATGCAATGACGGCATACGGGCGATTGTCTGAGAAGAGTTGAGGAATTTCTCCGCAGACGATGTCTCGCAAGGCGCCGCCAAATGTTGCAGAAATAACACCAAGCAAAATTGCAACAACCAATGGCATATCAAATTGAAGTGCAATCTGGGTACCCAGGATGGTTGCTAAGGCAAGACCCATCGCATCGGGCAATTGAATCATTTTTTCTGTGTACACCAAATGTTTGTTTTTGATGAACCAAATGCTGACGATGGTCAGCGCAATGATGACCCAAAGCCAGTAAGAGTGTTCAACCCAAAAGAAAGGTCTGCGATCTAAGAGAATGTCTCTTAATGTGCCGCCACCAAAGGCAGTTAAACCAGCCACAATACTGACACCCACCAAGTCTAGTTTTTTTCGTAGACCAGCAATCAGCCCTGAAGCGGCAAACGAGAAGATCCCAATCAACTCAATGATTTCTTGAAAAAAGCTGAGGGTTGGGGTGCTGAACATAACTTGATTGCTTGCCTGATGTTTATGAGACATTAGAAGATATCCCTATTATGCAGTGCGCGTGAAAATAATTCAGATAGTGATTAATATGGACAGATAAGATTAAATAAATAAACGAACTAAGGTAAATCAATATGAAGCGTCTTCTTGGTATTCAGGGCAATGATCAGGGCCATTGGGTGGGTGATGGTTTTCCGGTACGCACTTTATTTTTCTATCAGCAGTTGGGCAAAGAAATGAGCCCATTTCTAATGCTTGACTTAGCAGGTCCGGCAGAATTTCCGCCGACAACTGAGAGAAAGGGGGTTGGCACTCACCCTCACCGCGGTTTCGAGACTGTCACGATTGTTTATGATGGCGAGGTCTCTCACAAAGACTCAACAGGCCAAGGGGGAACGATTGGCCCAGGAGATGTGCAATGGATGACTGCTGGAGCAGGCATTCTTCATCAAGAATTTCATTCAGATGAATTTGCTAAACGAGGCGGAGTTTTACAGATGGTTCAGCTATGGGTCAATTTGCCAGCAAAACACAAAATGACTCCACCTGCTTATCAAGCCATCTTAAGTAAGAGCATTCCTGAGATTGAGTTATCAGATTCCAGAGGCTCTATCAGAGTGATTGCTGGGGAATACGAAGGGAACAAGGGGCCTGCAAAAACATTCACACCAATGAATGTTTTTGATGTTCGCCTGAAAAAAGGCGAAGAGCTTGTTTTGCCTGCAGCCGATGGTTGGAACACATCTTTGGTGGTCTTACGCGGCGCTTTAGAAAGTGCTGAGCGTGGTGCAGTAGCAAAAGATGCAAAGATGTTGATGTTCAGTCAAGATGGACAAGACATCACAATCAAAGCCCTTGAAGATTCAGTGGCCTTGCTATTAAGTGGCGAGCCAATTGATGAGCCCATCGTCGGGCATGGTCCTTTTGTGATGAACACACGTGAAGAAATCAATCAAGCAATCAGCGATTTCAATCAAGGCGCTTTTGGCAGAATTTAAAGAGCACCAATACCTTTGAAAAACTGTGAGCCCAGGGGTGAAATTGGTTCATGAATGTGACCAATTTTACCCGTGATCTTTTTTACTTCATTGATCAAAATCCTGCCATAGCCTTGTCGACGATAAGCCAAGTTGACATAGATGTACTCAATATCACCAGAATCTAAAAATCGACAGTAGCCAATCGTTGTATTTTGATTCTTGATCAGCACAATTCCGTCAGAAATATCTATCTGATAACTTTTGTTGTCAGTGGTCATGTCAATTAAAAAATGTCATATGTTTGCTTAGAAATGCTGGGATAACTTGTTTTCAGGGCCCTTAATCTCAAACACTCTAAAGGATTTTTGATGAATTTGCTGATGCTGTGTTTGATTCAAGAGCGTAAAATTAAAAGATGAAAAACAAAATATCAACGGTAGCAGTTATTGGCGCCGGGGCTGTGGGAAGCTATTTTGGGGGCTTATTAGCAAGAGCTGGTTGTGACGTTACCCTGATAGCGCGCCCAGACCATGTAAAAGCTATTCAGCAGAATGGTTTGTATATGGAGTGCCAGTCTTTTCAAGAGCATGTTTCGGTCAAGGCGAGTGATAGCTATGAATCTATTAAGAAGGCAGACCTTGTTTTGTTTTGTGTTAAATCTCCGGATACAGAATCTGTTGCCAAAGAAATCAAACCATATCTCGCGAATGACTCAATCATATTGAGCCTTCAAAATGGCGTTGATAACTGTGAGCGCATAAAAACAGAGCTATCAAATTCTGTTTATCCAGCAGTTGTTTATGTTGCAACAGGGATGGCGGGACCTGGTCATGTCAAGCATTTTGGTCGTGGTGAGTTGGTAATCGGCGACCTTGAGGGCCGAGAGGCCTGTTTTGATGAGTTGAATGATATTCAGGAATACTTAAACAAAGGAAACGTTCCCAGCAGTATTTCTAAAACAATTAAACACGATATGTGGTTAAAGTTTTTGGTGAACTGTAGCTACAACGCGATCTCTGGAATTGGTCAAATTGAATATGGACAGATGGTTCAGTCGAATCACATCAATGAACTTATCGAGCAGATCACCCAAGAGTTTTTAATGGTTGCAGAAAAAGAAGGGATCCATATCAGTCATGAGCAAGCAATCCTGGCAAACCAACAAATTGCTAAGACCATGACAAAACAAAAATCTTCGACGGCTCAAGATTTGATGAAGCACAAAAAAACTGAAATTGATTATTTAAATGGCTACATTGTTAGACGTGGCTTGGCTCATGAGATAGCAACACCGGCGAATCAAAGTGTTTATGCCTTGGTGAAAATGTTAGAAATGACTTACTTAGATCATTGATGAGCTCAAACATTCTTTACTCGTATAGAAGATGTCCTTATGCAATGAGGGCAAGAATGGCTTTGGCTTATGCAGGCATTGCTGTTGAAATAAGAGAAATTTCTTTAAGAGAAAAACCTGCATCCTTGTTGGCTATATCGCCCAAAGGAACTGTTCCGGTCTTGCAGAGTGATGGTCTTGTGATTGAGCAAAGTTATGACATCATGAAATGGGCCTTGGCAAAGTCCGATCCAGATCATTGGCTTTCTACAGAAACAGAAAGCCTTATTGATGAATGGGTCGCAAAAAATGACGGACCTTTTAAAAAGTTATTAGATCAATACAAGTATCCCGATAGGTACCCAGATATTCAGCTTGAAGAAACTTTGAGCCAAGCGACGTCTTTATTTTTAGGTCCGATCAATGAGCGGCTAAAGATAAGCCCTTATTTATTAGGGTCTAAGATCAGTTTGGCAGACATAGCTATTTTTCCATTTGTGCGTCAATTTGCGATGGTTGATCCTGATTGGTTTGATCAATCCGGGCTTGATTATTTAAAACAATGGTTAAATGAAAGACTTGAGTCACCCTTGTTCATAGGTGTGATGCAAAAGTACCCAACTTGGCATGACCCAACCCCGGAGTAAGCATGAAAAAATTTATAGGTTTTTTGTTTGTAGTGATTTTGCTTTTTTGCCTATACACCTGGTTGGTTTTAACCTGGAACTATTCCGCCGGTGAGCGTGCCGGGTACGTACAAAAGTTCTCCAAAAAAGGCTGGATATGTAAAACATGGGAAGGTGAATTGGCCATGATCAATATGCCTGGTACTTTGACTGAAAAATTCAACTTCACTGTTCATGATGAAGCAGTGGTCAAAAAAATCAATGAAAGTATGGGTAAACGCGTTTCATTGGTTTATGAAGAGCACGTGGGTATCCCAACGACCTGTTTTGGAGACACGGGTCATTTCGTCAAAGATGTGCTGATTGTTGATTAACTACTTGGTCAGAATTAATTTTCTGTACTTGGTGATTCTTAGTCGATAGACTTCACCTTCATGTGCAATGTCCAAGTAGTTGGACTTGCCCATCAATTCTTTGCTGTCAATCAATTTAACATCTGTTTTTTCTACTTCTCTTGTGGAGAAGTGATTATTTTCTTTAGTCATAAGACACTCTTCTTTTGAAAGAAGAATTAATTCTAAAGCATCAAATCAATACTCTAAATAGGGATTAAGCTTTTTGATTTGAAGATCGTTTCTTATAAAGATAAATGACCGCTTTAGCGAAATAGATAACAATGAACGTGCCAATTAAATCGCCAATGATCATCACGCCCAAATGTTCAAAGAAGAGAATTTCTTCGTTGTGCAGAGCAAACCAGGCCTGATGCATGAGTGGGCTGACAATTGAAAAAACAAAGATGCAGTTAAGCAGTTGTTTTGCATCAAGTTGTGAGAGATCGCTGCTTGAGCGAGAGTCTCTAAAAACAATCAGCTTTGCAATGTAAGGTGCAAGACCACTGATAATTCCTGCCCCAATCCCCAATACCGGATCTTCAAAATAAAAGCCTAGGCTGATGGCAACTGAGGCTATGGCAATACCTAGAGCACCATTTTTATCTAACAATAAAGTCAGTAACAACCTCAATCCAGCCGGCAAAAAAACCCAAGATACTCCAAGCGAAAAAGAAAATGAGCCCATCACATAAGAATTGATTGAAAAGCTTGCTGCGTAAAGGATGGCGGCAATACTGATCAGGGCGGGACTTAGAAAAACAGAAGCAGGCATTGCTATCAATATAACAAATTGTTTGCTTATTTGTTACTTAAAACATTTAACTTAAATTTAATATTCTTTCCAAAAATTGTGGTTACAATTTGAATCACGTAATGTTTTACGTACAACCATCCGATTATGATTGATAAGGAGCATCACTTGAATAAAGCAGAACTTATTTCCGCAATTGCAGAAGAATCTGAGTTGTCAAAAGCCAAGGCTGAATTTGCATTGAATTCAGTTATGGATAACATCAAGAAGGCTGTTACTAAAGGTGATAGCGTTCAGTTAATTGGTTTTGGTACTTTTGGTTCTGGTAAGCGTGCTGCTCGTATGGGCCGTAATCCAAAAACTGGCGAAGCAATCAAGATTGCTGCAGCTAAGACAGTTAAATTTACTGCAGGTAAAGCATTTAAAGATGCTGTGAATAAGCGTAAGAAGTAATTCGCTGATCTGCATATTAAAAAGCCCAGCTTTGAGCTGGGCTTTTTTTATGTCTCAGTAGGTGATGATTTTAGACTTTAACTTTGAACGAGTCGGCGGTAGCGATGAATGCTCATCAAAATGCCTATACCAATGCCAAGCGTCACAAGGGCTGTGCCACCATAGCTGATGAATGGCAGTGGAACTCCAACCACCGGTAAAAGACCACTGACCATGCCCATGTTCACAAAAGCATAGGTGAAGAAAATCATCGTCACAGAGCCACCCAAAAGTCTTGTGAAGAGTGTTGGCGCATTTGATGAAATTGCTAAACCTCTTTGAATCAAAGCAATGAATAAGCCCATTAAGACAATATTGCCAAGCAATCCAAATTCTTCTGCAAACACAGCAAAGATAAAGTCGGTATGCTTTTCTGGAATGAACTCAAGATGGGCTTGGGTGCCATTCAGCCAGCCTTTGCCAAAAAGGCCACCAGAGCCAATCGCAATGATGGACTGAATCGTATGGAAGCCTTTACCAAGAGGATCTGAGCTTGGGTTTAAAAGAGTGCAGACACGATTTTTTTGATACTCATGAAGCAAGGGCCATTTCACTTCTGGTTCGCAAATATAGCCGCCAAAAATAATGATCAATAAAATACCGAGGGTGCCCGCTCCGACCACGGGAACAATGTATTTCCAAGGAAATCCAGCAAGAATAATCACATAAAGACCTGATGCCAGAACTAGCAATGCTGTGCCAAGGTCAGGCTGTCTTCCAATCAGTGCAACTGGCAAGATCAACAACAGTGCTGCCACGCCGTAATCCCAGGTTTTTAAAACACCTTCACGACGTTGAAAGTACCAAGCCAACATCATCGGCATGGCAATCTTCATGATTTCTGAAGGTTGTATCACGATACCAACGTTGACCCAGCGTCTTGCACCCTTTCTGATCAGACCAAAAGCTGCAACAGCAAGAAGTAATGCGATTCCGATGGTGTAAATCCAAACCGCAGATTTTTCTAGCCACTTGGGCGGAATTCTAGAAACAATCAACATCAAGCCAATTGAAATAATCAGGTTGCGTGCTTGATCAACAAATTTGACGTGAGTACCGCTGGTGGCTGAAATAAATGTGACGATACTGATAGCTATAAGAGCCAAAACAATCAGACCCAGAGTTCTATCTAGGCCGCGCCAGAGAAAATCAATTTTATGAATTAAGGGGCGTTTTTCCATTCAGGAACCTCCTTAGGCCAACGACCCTCAAGATAGTAATCAAGTGCACGTCTTGCAATAGGGGCTGCGTGAGCTGCACCAAAGCCAGCATTTTCAACAATCATGGCAATCGCAATCTTTGGATTTTCTGCTGGAGCAAAGACGACATATAAGGCGTGGTCTCGTAAAAACTCAGGTGTTGCACCATGGTTATAGTTTTTCGCATTCAAGCTATACACCTGTGCTGTACCAGTTTTACCGGCAGCGTTGTAGCCAGCCCCTTTGAAAGCGCCTGCGGATGTACCAAATCGATTCACGTCCACCATTGCATTAGTGACCACATCTATATTTTCTTTCTTGAGGTCGATTTTGTAACTTTCTTGAGGCGTGGTTAAAACTCGATCTTTGGTGATCGGGTTTTCAATAGATTTAACCAAGTGAGGTTTCATCACCACGCCTTGATTGGCAATATTGGCAGTGGCATGAGCTAATTGCAAAATGGTAAAGCTGTTATAGCCCTGTCCAATACCCAAAGAAATTGTTTCGCCCTCAAACCATTTTTGTTGTTCTGGTTTCTTAAATGCTTTTTCTTTCCAGGCGGTTGAAGGCAGAATGCCTCGCGCTTCACCGACAAGATCGATACCTGTGATTTGGCCAAGTCCAAGTGGTTTCATGAAGTCGTGCATGGGATTGACGCCCATATCACGAGCCAAGTGGTAGTAATAAGTGTTGCAAGAGTCAACAATTGATTTGGCCATATCAACCGTGCCGTGACCGCCTACTTTATCGTCGCGGAATGTGTTGTTGCCAAGAATGAAGTAGCCAGGATCTGCAATCGACTGACTAGGAGTTCTTTTACCAGTCTCAAGTGCTGCTAATGCCATGAATGGTTTGTATGTTGAACCCGGTGCATAGGTGCCCTTGAGTGGTCGATTGTAGAGAGGCTTCTCTGGAGAGTCATTCAAGTCTTTCCAGGTACCTGCATCAATACCTTCAACAAAATCATTGGGGTTGAAATTGGGCTTTGAAACAAAAGCGAGAATGTCCCCAGTTTTTGGTTCTATTGCTACGAATGCACCACGTCTTTTTCCGTAAAGCTGTTCAACCAAATGCTGAAGTTTGATATCAACAGCTAGTACCAAATTTTTACCTGGTGTTGAAGAAGATGTTGAAAGCGTTCTGACTGCTCTTCCGCCAGCAGTGATCTCAACTTGTTCAAATCCAGGAGATCCCCTCAGAGCATGTTCATAACTTTGTTCAATACCAACTTTGCCAATGTATGGCATGCCTAATAAATTGATATTTTTTCTTTGAGCCCAATCTTCATCCATGCTTTTGCTGGAGTCTAATTCGGCAATTAGCTTTTCACGATCTTTTTGTGAAACTCTGCCAATGTAGCCAATCAAGTGTGAGCCAAGCTCGCCGTATGGATATTGTCTAAATAAACGCGCACGGATTTCAACTCCGGGAAATCTGAAGCGCTGGGCAGTGAATCTTGCAACTTCAACATCGCTGAGCAAAGTTCTCACTGGGAATGAGTCAAAAGTTTTTGACTCTGCTGCTAATTTTAAAAAGTTGCGACGATCTTTAGCTTGAATATCAACGACGGTTGACAGTTGATCAAGCAAATCATTTAAATTGGTTTCAACTTGCGATGGATTAATTTCTAAGGTGTATGCAGAGTAGTTGCGAGCAATCACAATGCCATTACGGTCGTAGATCAGACCACGATTGGCTGGCACTGGAATCAAGGCAATGCGATTGTTTTCTGCTGCAAGAGAATGTCGCTGATGCGTGATCACTTGTAACCAAACAAATCTAATCAAAAGTATTGAAAAGCAAATCAATACAAAAACCATGGCAACAGTCAGTCGATCCTGAAATGACTTAACCGTTGGTTGAGATTGATTAAATCGATTCATGAGCCGTCAATTAAATTGGACGGTTGAGGTCAACATCGGTTGGCCTACGTTGTGGAGCCAACAATAGGAAAACCGCCACTGGCCATAGAAGGGCTTCAATAAAACCAGAAAAGAGACTTGACCACGCCCAGAATGGAATTTCACCAGTAGCAATCCAGCGAATGATCAGTGGCCAAATAGAGGCTGATATGAAAAGTGGCAAAAGATGCAAAGCTTGTTGGATGCGCGTAAAGCCCATCACACGCCTTTGCCAAAAAATACCGAAGTAAGCAACCAGCGGGTACATAAATGCATATTGACCAAGTAAATTGCCGTTGTGAACGTCCATCACCAGGCCTAAACAGAACGCCCAAATCACACCGACTTTTCTTGGTTGATGAATGGTCCAAAATACCAAGCAGATCAATAACCAATCAGGAACCCAAGGAGCGTTGCCTAGTGGCAAAAAGTTCAGCAAGGTTGCAGCCAGCAAGCTAAAGGCAATGAACAGCGGGTTCGCAGGACGAAGGATGTAGCCGCTTTCAATCATGGCTTACCTCTGTATAAGCGATTAGATTTTGATTCAGTTTCTTTGAAATTTTTACTGGCTTCTGGCTTAGGACCAAATCCAGATTCATAGAAAAGAATCATCACGTGACGGAAGCGATTCACACCACCAATTGGAGAGCAGTAAACGTAGGCAAAATTTTTGTCGACGTTGCGTTCAATTTTATCGATGGTGGCCACTGCAAATCCAGGTGGATAGATGCCATCAATGCCAGATGTCATTAAGACGTCGCCCACTTGCAAATCGCTCACTGCTGCCATGTGTCGTAATTCAAGAGGTCGACCTCTACCATTTCCGTGGAGCGCTCCTCTTAAACCATTTCTAGCGACTTGAATTGGAATCACCATGTCTCGGTCATCTAACAAAGTCACTTCAGATTTGTTTTCCATGACTCGTACCACTTGACCAACAATGCCTTGATGGTCAGAGACCGCTTGACCAAGAGAGATGTTGTCCGATGCGCCTCGGTCAATTACCACGCGCTGCGACATTGGATTGGAGGGACTGTAAAGGATTTGGGCAATCAAAATCTTGAAGCGAGCCTGTTCTTTAATGCCAATCAGTTTTCTCAATTGCGCATTTTCAGACATGAACAGCTCTGATTGATTAGCCAAGAGTGTTAATTCGGCCACTCGCTTGGTGAGAAGTTCATTCTCAACTTCTAGAGAGCCTTTGCTGGTGAAGTAGTCATAGCTGGCCATCAAGGCATTTCTGGGCATTTGCATGGCATATTGAAACGGCGTCAACAAGTAGCTAGCCACTGAGCGAACTTCATTCAATGCTTTGAATTGATGGTCCATGACCATCAATAAAATGCTGAGCAAAAGGCAGACAGCCAGCTTGATGAGAGCTGGCGTGCCTTGTTTGAAGAGAGGAGGAGGGCTAAGCTGCAATTAAATCTCTCTGCCTGCTTAGCAAACTTATTCTTGTGAGAATACGCCGCCTAGCTTGTCCATGCGCTCAAGCGCAATGCCAGAGCCTCTGACCACGCAGGTCAATGGATCTTCAGCAATATGAACAGGAAGGCCAGTTTCCTCAAGCAATAAGCGATCTAGGTCGCGAAGCAAAGCGCCGCCACCAGTCAACATCATGCCGCGATCAGCGATGTCAGAAGCTAGTTCTGGAGGTGTTTGCTCTAGGGCTACCTTCACGGCCGTCACAATTTGATTTAACGGATCGGTCAGGGCTTCAAGAATCTCATTGCTCGTCACTGTGAAGCTGCGTGGGATACCTTCTGATAGGTTACGACCACGGATTTCCATGTCTTTAACTTCTGAGCCTGGGAAGGCTGAGCCAATAGTTTTCTTAATGGCTTCAGAGGTTTGCTCACCAATCAACATGCCATAGTTACGGCGGATGTAATTAATGATGGCTTCATCGAATTTATCGCCACCAACACGGATAGAACCCTTATAAACCATACCGCCTAGGGACATCACGCCAACTTCAGTTGTACCGCCACCAATGTCCACAACCATTGAGCCAGAAGCCTCTGAAACCGGTAAACCGGCGCCAATCGCAGCAGCCATAGGCTCTTCAATCAAATAAACCTGTGAAGCGCCTGCGCCCAAGGCAGATTCGCGAATCGCACGTCTTTCAACCTGTGTAGAGCCGCAAGGCACGCAAATGATGATTCTTGGGCTTGGTTTGAGCAATTTGGTCTCATGAACCATTTTGATGAATTGCTTGAGCATTTGCTCGGTGATCGTGAAATCAGCAATAACACCATCTTTCATAGGGCGAATGGCCTCAATATTGCCTGGAACTCGACCAAGCATCTGCTTGGCTTCCTTACCTACGGCTAAAATAGTCTTTTTACCGTTCGGACCGCCTTCTTGACGAATCGCCACAACCGATGGCTCATCAAGGACAATGCCCTTATCACGCATATAAATAAGGGTGTTTGCGGTACCCAAGTCAATGGCTAAATCATTAGAAAAGTAGTTGCGAAAGAGACCAAACATAATATAAGTAGGAAAATAGATTAATTAATACGTTAATGAACCCTTTAATGATACCGTAGCAGGACAAATGAATCTCGAAGATGTTAAGCGCATAGCGCATTTATCCCATTTATCGCTCTCTGAGGACGAGGCCAAGGCCACTTTGGCCCAGTTGCAAAAAGTCTTCCATTTGGTCGAGGAAATGCAGGCCGTTAATACCGATGGAATTGAGCCTTTGGCCCATCCAATCGAGCAAATCATGACCATTGCCCAGCCATTGCGTGAAGATGTTGTCACTGAGCGCGATCAAAGAGATGCTTATTTAAAAAATGCACCAGCTGAACATGATGGTTTATTTCTTGTGCCGAAGGTGATCGAATGAGTTGGCACACCAAAACAATTGCAGAATTATCAAAATCACTTCATTCAAAAGAGGTGAGTAGCCAAGAGCTCGCCAGTTATTTTTTAAAGCGCATTGACGCTTCAAAAGAACTTAACGCATTTGTTGATGTGAATGTTGAGCAAACCTTGTTACAAGCCAAGGCAGCTGATGCTCAATTAGCAGATGGTTCTGCGACCATATTGACAGGCGTTCCGTTGGCACACAAAGATATATTTGTTACCAAGCACTGGAAGACAACAGCTGGTTCAAAAATGTTGAACAACTACATCAGTCCATTTGATGCGCATGTGGTTGCCGAACTTGGGGTTGGTCGCGCTGGCATGGTTTGTTTAGGTAAGGTCAACATGGATGAATTTGCCATGGGATCTTCGAATGAAAGTGCCTATGCAGGTCCAACGAAAAATCCTTGGGATCTTTCTCGAGTACCTGGCGGCTCATCGGGTGGTTCTGCTGCAGCAATTGCTGCGGGCTTGGCACCTGCCTCAACAGGAACTGATACGGGTGGATCGATTCGTCAGCCGGCAGCTTTTTGCGGTATCACTGGCATTAAGCCAACCTACGGTCGAGTCTCACGCTACGGCATGATCGCTTACGCGTCTTCTCTTGATCAAGCGGGCCCAATGGCTAAGACGGCAGAAGATTGCGCCATCATGCTCAATGCGATGGCAGGACACGATGCGAAAGATTCCACTTGTTTGGATCGTGCCAAAGAAGATTACACAAAAGCACTTGGCAAAACATGGTCTGGTGAGCCAGGCTTGCCTCTCAAGGGTTTAAGGGTTGGACTACCTAAAGAATATTTTGGCGATGGCTTGAACGCAGATGTCAGAACTGCTGTGGATGCTGCGATTGATCAATTGAAAAAAATGGGCGCCGAATGTGTTGCTGTTTCTCTTCCAAAGACAGAGTTGTCGATTCCGGTTTATTACGTGTTGGCACCTGCAGAAGCCTCAAGTAATTTGAGTCGTTTTGATGGTGTTCGCTATGGACATCGCGCGGCAGAGTACAGCGATTTATCAGACATGTACAAGCGTTCTAGGTCAGAAGGTTTTGGGGCAGAAGTAAAGCGCAGGATCATGATTGGTGCCTATGTTTTATCGCACGGTTATTACGATGCTTATTATTTAAAAGCACAAAGAATTCGTCGCATCATCGCGCAAGATTTTCAAAATGCATTTGATACATGCGACATCATCGTTGGCCCTGTTGCGCCGAATGTGGCTGGCAAGCTTGGTGAAAAAGTTTCAGATCCAACACAAATGTATTTAGAAGATATCTACACACTTTCGCCAAATTTGGCAGGTTTACCTGCGATGAGTGTGCCTTGTGGTTTTGGTCATCATGGCATGCCAGTTGGTTTGCAAATAATTGGCAATTACTTCTCTGAGGCTGCTTTGCTACAAGTGGCGCACGCTTATCAACAAGAGACAAATTGGCATCAAGCGCAGTCACCTTTTGCAGTGAAAGGTGGTGCGTGATGAAATGGGAAGTCGTGATTGGCATGGAGACCCATGCGCAACTAAGAACAAATTCAAAAATATTCAGTGGCGCATCGATTGAATTTGGTGCTGAGCCAAATAGACAAGCATGTGCAGTTGATTTGGCTTTGCCCGGCGTTTTGCCAGTATTAAATAAGGGAGCAGTTGCTCACGCCATTCGTTTTGGTTTGGCTGTTGGGGCACACATTGCCCCCTTGAGTATTTTTGCGCGCAAGAATTATTTCTATCCTGATTTACCTAAGGGATATCAAATCAGTCAATTCGAAATTCCTGTGGTGCAAGGTGGCAAAGTGAACATTGTGTTGGATGGTGTGGCTAAGACTGTTCAATTGACCAGAGCTCACCTAGAAGAAGATGCCGGCAAGTCATTGCATGAAGATTTTCGAGGTCCTCATGGTGAATCATCCAGTGGCATTGACTTGAATCGTGCCGGAACGCCTTTGCTCGAGATTGTCACAGAGCCAGACATGAGAAGTGCTGCAGAAGCTGTTGCTTATGCAAAAGCGTTACACAGTTTGGTCGTTTGGTTGGGTGTTTGCGATGGCAATATGCAAGAAGGCTCGTTCCGTTGTGATGCCAACGTTTCTGTTAGACCAGTTGGTCAAAAAGAGTACGGCACACGCTGCGAAATCAAAAATTTAAATTCATTCCGCTTTTTGGAAGAGGCAATTCAATACGAGGTTCGTCGTCAGATTGAATTGATCGAAGATGGTGGCAGAGTTATTCAGGAAACGCGACTGTACGATCCAGACAAAAAAGAAACACGCAGCATGCGCAGCAAGGAAGACGCGAACGACTATCGCTATTTCCCAGACCCTGATTTGTTGCCTTTGATGATTTCTGAGGAATGGATTGCAAAAGAGCGCTCTGAAATGACAGAATTGCCAGCTCAAAAATCAGAGCGCTGGCAGTCTGAGTTTGGTTTGTCTGCTTATGATTGTCAGGTGTTGACCCAAGAGCGGGCAACGGCTGATTTTTATGAGGATCTTCTTAAGCAGGTGGGCAAAGACCAAGCCAAAGCTGCCGCCAATTTAATGACTGGCGAATTTGCTTCTGCTCTCAATAAAGACGCCATCAGTGCTGCGCAATCACCGCTGAATCCTTCTCAGTTAGCTAAGTTGATTCAACGTATTGCTGATGGCACTATTTCTAACAAAATTGCCAAAGAAATTTTCACGGCCATGTGGGACGAGAAAGCAACGGACCTTGATGCTGTTGATCGCATCATCGAAGCAAAAGGGCTGAAGCAAATCAGTGATAGTGGTGCTTTAGAGGCCATCATTGATCAAGTGTTGGCGGCTAATCAAAAGTCGGTAGAAGAATTCCGCGCCGGTAAAGAAAAAGCATTTAATGCTTTGATTGGTCAAATCATGAAGGCAACACAAGGCAAGGCCAATCCACAACAAGTCAACAAATTATTAACGGATAAGTTGAATCAATCATGACACAAGCAAACAATCAAACAGCTGAGCAACAAGAGCGCGAAGCTTTGGTGGCGGAGTGGCTTTTAGCGACCCCAGGGTTTTTTGAAAGACATGCTGATTTATTGGCAGAGATTCAATTAAAGAATCCACATGGTGATCGCGCTATTTCTTTGCAAGAGCGCCAGCTGGGTGTTTTGCGTCAACAAAACCAAGCTTTGAATCAGCGCTTGTCTGACATGCTGCGCTTTGGCAGTCAAAATGATAAAACTCAGGGCTTGATGATTCAGTGGCTATCAAATTTATTGTCTGCCAAATATGAAGCCGATGTCAGGGCAGCGATCAGTGCTGGCCTCGCTAAAATTTTTGACATTGAGCAGGTCACATTGCTCGAGGGTGAGCACGATAATTTTTGTGGTTCGGTGGAGCAGACCAGCGATGCCATCAAAGCTCATTTGAACGAAGGAATCAAGAGTCTTGCTGTGATTAATTTGGCACCCTTAAAAGTTCAAATATTGCTAGCCAGTCGCAATGTCGAAAAGTTCACATCTGACATGGGTCGCGTTTACTTGGATCAAATTGGCGAATTGGCTTTAGCAGCATTAACCCGCTCAAAAGAATAGGATTGATTCAATCATGAAGTCTTTGCTCGCGCAAGAATACCTGCGTGAACTTCATGTGGTCAGGCAAGTATCTCAGCACACGATTGCTGCCTATACAAAAGACCTTGATTATTTGCTGGCCAGACTTGATGAGCAAAAACTTGAATTGGCGGACGTTACTTCAGATCAAGTGCGCTCATGGGTTGTAAAGCTTCATTCTCAGGGTCAAGCCTCAAGAAGTATTGCAAGAATGCTGTCTGCATGGAGAGGTTTTTACTTGTGGCTTGCCAATCAAAAAGGCTTGGTCAATAAAAGTCCTTTGAGTGATATCAAAGCACCCAAACGAAATAAGCCTCTACCCAAAGCCCTGTCTGTTGAACAAGCGATCAATCTGGTGGAGAGCGCTAACAAAGAAAGTGTTCAAGCAGATGTTTTTTTAAGAGCAAGAGACAGGGCCATTGTTGAGTTGCTTTACTCCTCTGGATTGCGCTTGTCGGAGTTGCTTGGCGTTGATTTGAATCCGCTCGAAACCAAAGAATACGCTTCTGCTGGGTGGATTGATTTTGACGCCGGTGAAGTGATGGTGCTGGGTAAAGGTAAAAAAAGAAGAACGGTGCCAGTTGGCGAGGCAGCGCTTCAGGCATTGAAAGAATGGCTTGTGGTGCGCGCTGATTACGCCCCAACCGAAAAAGAAGCTGTGCAGGCACTCTTCATCAATAAACAAGGTAAGCGTGCTTCAGCAAGAACTATTCAGCAGCATTTGGCGGCACTCGCAGTTAAGGCGGGCTTACCCACCCATGTCCACCCGCACATGCTCAGACATAGTTTTGCCAGCCACGTTCTACAATCATCAGGTGATTTGCGTGCCGTTCAAGAAATGCTGGGTCATGCAAGTATCACCAGTACGCAAATTTATACCGCCTTGGATTTTCAGCATTTGGCGCAAGCCTATGACTTGGCCCACCCAAGAGCTAAAAATAAGAAGAGTCAATAATGCAAGCAAGCATCACATTAAAAGCCGGTAAAGAGCGCCCACTCCTCAGACGACATCCTTGGGTGTATTCGAATGCGATTGAGCGCGTAGATGGCAAGATTTATCCTGGCGCAACAGTTCAAGTTTTAGCGCATGATGGCAAGTTCATTGCCAAAGGTCTATACAGTCCAACATCTCAAATCAGGGTTCGGGTATTGACTTGGGACGAGTCCAAAATAATCGACCATGCTTTTTTTAAAGAACGTATTTCTAAAGCGCTTGCTCACAGAGCTCAGTGGGTTAAAAACACCAATGCGATTCGTTTGATTTTTGGTGAGAGCGATGGCCTACCAGGTTTGGTGGTTGATCAATATGCAGACACTTTGGTGTGCCAATTTTTATTTGTCGGCATGGAGCATTGGAAAGAAGCGATCGTTCAAGCTTTGGTTCAGCAAACAGCTTGCAAAACTATTGTTGAGAGATCTGATGCTGCCGTTCGCGCCCGCGAAGGTCTTGAGCCACACATAGGCGCCCTGTATGGCCAGATGCCAGAAGCCCCCATCAATGTGAACGAGTGTGGTGTGTTGTACAGCGTGGATGTGGTGCATGGTCATAAAACAGGTTTTTACATTGACCAAAGAGATAGTCGACATCTTTTAAGTGAGCTATCAAAAGATAAAGAAGTCCTGAATATGTTTTGTTACACCGGCGGCTTTTCTTTGGCGGCATTAAAGGGTGGCGCAAAGCATGTCACCTCAGTTGATTCTTCAGGCGAAGCTTTGGCGATGGCGCAAAGACAGATGTTATTGAATGGCTTTGATGAATCACGTGCTACGTGGATAGATTCAGATGCTTTTGCTGTTTTGACGCAATTAAGAAAAGAAGAGAAGCAATTCGATATCGTTGTTTTAGATCCCCCAAAATTTGCACCATCCTCACACCATTTAGATAAAGCTTTGCGTGCGTACAAAGAAATTAATCGCGCGGGTATGCAACTCTTAAAACCAGGCGGCTTATTGTTCACCTTTTCTTGCTCTGGTGCGGTTGATTCCGCATTGTTCGAAAGAACGATTGCAATGGCGAGTGCCGAGGCAATGGCCCACTCAGGTAATGCTTCGATGGACTTTAGGTTGATGCAACGCTTATCTTCGGGCGCCGACCACCCACTTTTAACAAGTTTCCCTGAAGGTGACTACTTAAAGGGCTTGATGCTTCAGCGGCTATAGCCATCTTTGCCAGATAGGCTCATAATTAATAGATTAAATAAGGATGTAGGCATGGCTTTGATACCAGTAACAATTCTTTCAGGTTTTTTGGGCAGTGGTAAGACAACTTTGCTCAAACATATTCTTCATGAGAATCATGGCAAAAAAATTGCTGTGATTGAAAACGAGTTCGGCGAAGAGAATATCGATAATGACATTTTGATTCAGGACAGTGACGAACAAATTGTTCAAATGAGCAATGGTTGCGTTTGCTGCACGATTCGCGGAGACTTGGTCAAAGCCCTCAATGACTTATTCGAGTCTCGTAAAGATAAGAAGATTCATTTTGATCGAGTCGTGATTGAGACTACTGGGGTAGCGAATCCTGGCCCTGTGGCTCAAACATTCTTCATGGATGATGAAATTGCAAGCCACTATATTTTGGATGCCATTGTGACCTTGGTAGATGCTAAGCACGGTAACCAACAATTAGACCAGCACGAAGAGGCTCAGCAGCAGGTTGGTTTTGCCGACAGAATTTTTATCACTAAAACAGATTTGGTTGATGCGAAAGCGGTTGATCAATTAAAGCATCGTTTGATGCACATAAATCCCCGTGCGCCAATCACAGGCATTACACAAGGAACTGTGTCTTTGGATCAGGTGCTTGATTTGCGCGGATTTAATTTAAATGACAAGCTTGATATTGACCCGCATTTCTTAGAGCAAGACGATCACGATCATGCAAATTGCGGGCACGACCATCATGAGCATGGTCCGGATTGCAATCATGGGCATGACCATCAGCATGGTCACCAACATGCTCAGCCGGTGCAATTCATGAAAAAGACCCATACAGACAAAATCCAATCCTTTGTTTTTAAAAGTGATCGACCATTTGACTCACAGAAGCTTGAGGACTTTTTAGGCGGAATTTTGTCCGTATTTGGCGCTAAGATGTTGAGATATAAAGGTGTTTTGTACATCAAGGGTGGTGCGCGCAAAGTCATCATTCAGGGCGTTCATGAAATGATGGGTTCAGATTTGGGCGCGCCCTGGGGTAAGGATAAAAAGGAAACTAGGATGGTTTTCATTGGAATTGATTTGCCCAAAGATGTTTTATTGGGTGGTCTTGAAACATGTTTGGTGTAATCTTTTAAGATTAGAGTAGAATCCGCGCCCTGAGCTCTTATAAAAACTAAGGGATATTGCGGAGTAAAAATAGCTTGTAAATAGCTTGTAAAGAGACAACAAGAGTTTTAAATTAAGTGAAGTAAGAACAAAGTCCCGAAAGGACAAGAAATGAGCAAGAAAGCATTAACAGAAGCAGACATCTTAAAAATGCCTGAAAAGGATTATATGAATGCTGCTCAGCTAGAATTTTTCAAAGCGAAGCTATTGGCTTTGAAAGCTGATCTTTTGCTACATGCAAATGAAACAACAGAGCATCTTCGTGAAAACGTTTTGGTTCCAGACCCAGCTGATCGTGCAACCATTGAAGAAGAGCATGCCTTAGAGTTGCGCACACGTGATCGTGAGCGCAAGCTTCTCAAGAAAGTAGAACAATCTTTATTGAGCATTGAGTCTGGTGACTATGGTTGGTGCGAAGAAACTGGTGAGCCAATTGGTATCCCACGTTTGTTGGCCCGCCCAACAGCCAATCTATCTTTAGAGGCGCAAGAGCGCCGCGAACTGCGCCAAAAATTGTTTGGTAATTAAACAAAGTCATTGGTGTTAAAAACTCGCACGATTTCTCTTTTGTTTTTCCTTGTCATGGGCTTATTCCTGGCCCAGTGGCAAGGTTTTAGCCATGGTATTTCTCATGGATTGACGACGACTCAGCATCAGGCGTCTGGTCATACGATGTCTGCGCATCAAGCTGATCATGCCAAACACCATCATGCTCACAATGACCATCAATCTGAGGGCAAGCATCACTGTGCTGCTTATGATTCTCAAACATTGAGCATGGCAATGCCGACGCTTCCTTTGAGCTTGCCTGTCATTGATAAAACCAACGCTGCAGTTCATAGCTATATCTCTTATCAGGCTTCAATCGAAGCTTATCGACCCTTTGATGTCAGGGGCCCACCTAATTCTTAAACACTGAAATATTTTCACGCCAAGCGCGTGAGCTTTATTCATGTTTAGGAGAATTACATGCAAGTTTTTATGCGCACTGCTTTCAGTGCAGCAGCAATTGCTGCTTTATCAAGTTCGTTTGCTCAGGCTCAGCAAACATTAGCCCCCGTGGTGGTCAGCGCCAATCCTTTGGGCGCTGATATCAATGACTTGATCACGCCGGTCAGTGTTTTGCGTGGCGATCAATTGACACAAAATCAATCAAGTACTTTGGGTCAAACTTTGAATCAATTACCTGGTGTTAGTTCATCAGATTTTGGCCCTAACTCCAGCCGTCCAGTGATACGTGGTTTAGACGGCGATCGCATTCGCATCATGAATAACGGCGGCGCCAGCATGGATGTTTCTGGTTTGTCTAGTGACCATGCAGTTGGAATAGAGCCTTTGTTGGTTGAACAAATTGAAGTGGTTCGTGGCCCAGCTGCTTTGCAATATGGTGGCAGTGCTATTGGCGGAGCTGTGAATGTGATTGATAACCGTATTCCTAAAGCCCCTGTCAAAGGTGTTCATGGTCGTGGAGAATTACGTGCAGGTGGCGCAGAGTCAGAACGTGCCGCTGCTGGTGTGGTGACCGTTGGTGATGGCCATTTTGCGCTTCATGTTGATGGCGCAGATCGAAAGACAGATGACTTAAAAGTGCCCAAGCAAGCAGGACGTGGAGAAACAATCAAGCAAGGTAGATTGCTCAACAGTAACGCCGATCAACAGTCGGGTGCAATTGGTGCATCTTTAACGGGCGATCATGGTTATGTTGGGCTATCGGTCGATAGTTATAAGAATGACTATGGCACTGGTCTGTTTGAAGATAATGAACTAGCCAATCCAAAACGAATCAAGCTCAAACAAGATAGATTAACAATCGCTGGTGAGCAAAGAAATCTGAGTGGCACGATGGGTCCTCTTGAATCCATCAGAGGTTCATTCAGCTCAACTGATTACAAGCACGAAGAAATCAAGGCCGGCGATATTGAAACAACTTTTAAAAACAAAGGTTGGGATAGTCGCATTGAGGGCACTCATGTGCCAATCCAAACGTCTTTAGGTTCATTAAAAGGTGCTTGGGGTATTCAGGGGTCGGAATCTAAGTTTTCAGCCATAGGAACTGTTGGTCATGGCGCTTTCGTTCCAAATGCGAAAACTGATAGCAAAGCATTATTTGTTTTTGAAGAGTTATCTTTTGCACCTGGCAAGGCTGTGAACGCAGGCTTTCGCTACGAGGATGTGACTGTTCAATCTTTAGGTGGGGTCAAGCACAACGTTGAATCATTTGATGCTGACTCCAAAAAGTTCAAACCATTTTCATTGGCTTTGGGCTATCGTCAAGACATGGGTTCGGGCTGGACTGCGACCAGTGGTTTGTCATACACCGAGCGCGCCCCGACGTTCTATGAGCTATATGCTGATGGCGAGCATCATGCAACCGGTACTTACGAAAAAGGTAACTCTAGCAATAAGAAAGAAAAAGGCAGCACGCTTGAATTGGGTATGAAGTTTAAGACCCCAACCACGCGAGCTAATTTCAGTGCGTATGTGACAGAGTTTTCTAACTTCATTGGTTTGGTGCAGGATGGTTATGCTGATGAGCATGGTGATGTTTGTAGTCAAGGTACAACCGGATGTGTGTCTAAATACAACTTCACCGGCATCAAGGCTCGTCTCTATGGTTTGGAGGCCGATGGTCGTTTCCCATTGGCTTCTGGTTTGTTTGGTAAGGCCAGTCAGCTGAACCTTGATTGGAAGGCGGATTATGCGCGTGGTGAAAATCGCACAACAGGTAGCGCATTGCCACGCATAGCGCCTTTTCGTTTAAGTTCTGCTTTGGTGTATTCAGAGGGTAATTATTCAAGCCAGGTGGATGTGCAGCATGCTGCTCGTCAAAATCGTTACGCTGATGATTTGGGTGCCACACCCAGTTACACAATGTTCGGTTTAGGCGCCTCATACAAGACGACTGTTTCAGGTATGAAATCAGCTCACTTTTTCTTGAGAGTTCATAACTTGAGCAACGTTGAGGCTCGCAATGCTTCATCGGTCTTGCGTGATATGGCGCCTGCGGGTGCGCGTGCCATCAAGGTGGGCTTGAGAGGTAACTTCTAAGCGTTATCGATCTTGTTTTGGGAAAGCTTCATGAAAGTTTTCCTCATAAAAGGCGGCTTTAGGCCGCCTTTTTGCATAATTGAATAAAAATTCTAGCCAAGCATGGCAACTAATCTTACAATCCGCGCATGAGCACACCACTAGCTGAACTTAAAGACGTTTCCCCTGCTGTCAAAGCCGAGGTTTTGGCACAGGCTTTGCCGTACATTAAGAAGTACCACGGCAAAACCATTGTTATCAAATACGGCGGAAACGCAATGACCGAAGATCGTCTGAAAGAAGGTTTTGCTCGTGACGTGATTTTGTTGAAATTGGTGGGTATGAATCCTGTGGTGGTTCACGGTGGCGGCCCTCAAATTGATGATGCTTTGAAAAAAGTTGGTAAAGCCGGAACTTTTATTCAGGGTATGCGCGTGACCGATGAAGAAACCATGGAAGTCGTGGAGTGGGTTCTTGGTGGTGAGGTGCAGCAAGACATCGTGATGTTGATCAACCACTTTGGCGGTCAGGCAGTAGGTTTGACTGGTAAAGACGGCGGTTTGATTCATGCGCGCAAGATGATGATCCCAAATAAAGAAAAGCCAGGTGAGATGTTAGACATTGGCTTTGTTGGTGAAATTGACTCTATCAACCCTGCAGTTGTTAAAGCCTTGCAAGATGACGCATTCATTCCAGTGATTTCACCAATTGGTTTTGGTGAAGATGGTCAGGCATACAACATCAATGCTGACTTGGTGGCGGGCAAGATGGCTGAAATTTTGAAAGCCGAGAAATTGGTCATGATGACCAATATTCCAGGTGTGATGGATAAGAGCGGTAATCTTTTGACTGATTTAACTGCCAGAGAAATTGATGGTTTGTTTGCGGACGGCACAATTTCTGGTGGTATGTTGCCAAAGATTTCTTCTGCTTTGGATGCGGCGAAGAGTGGTGTTAATTCAGTACACATCATCGATGGCCGAATCGAACACTCTCTATTGTTGGAGATTCTGACCGAGCAAGCTTTTGGTACGATGATCCGCTCTCATTGAGCTAATTGAGATTGGCATGCGCCAACCTTTATGGTTATTTGATTTAGATAACACATTGCACGATGCATCGAGTGCAATTTTCCCTTCCATCAATCAAGCAATGACGAGTTATGTGGCTCGTCATCTAAATTTAGAGCCCCAGGCAGCCGGTCAATTAAGAGATCACTACTGGCGCTTATATGGCGCTACATTGCTGGGCTTGGTCAAGCACCACTCAGTTGATCCGCACCATTTTTTACATGAAACCCATCTCTTCAATGAGGTCAGTGGGAAACATTTGCAAGATCTGACAGGCATGGTTCGTGGAGAAAAAGGGTTGCGGCAGATCTTGAATCGCTTGCCCGGTGAAAAAATCTTACTCACCAACGCACCTAAATCTTATGCCTTGAGGGTTTTAAAAGAGTTGGGTCTCACAAAGTGCTTTAAAGCAGTTGAGGCGATTGAAGACATGGAGCTTCACCAACAATGGCGACCTAAGCCAGATCACCTGATGATCAAAAGACTCTTAAATAAGTACCGATGTGCTCCTCAAAGAGCTATTTTGGTGGATGACACATTGGGTCATTTACAGGAGTACTCAAAATTGGGCATAAAGACTGTATGGTTTAAAAGACATGTTAGGGCTTACACTCAAAATCGAGGAAGTGTCTCTCTGGAAGTACAATCAATCCATCACTTATTTAAAAGCTGGCAAAAACTCAAATGAACTCACCATTTAATCAAATGCCCACCTCTAACGAAGCCGAGAATGCTTCTGCGACCCCAGTCCGTAAACGTCCGCGTCCAGGCGAGCGAAGAATACAGATTTTGCAAGTATTGGCAGAAATGTTGGAGAGCCCAAAGGGTGATCGCGTGACCACGGCTGCCTTGGCTGCAAAGTTGGATGTTTCGGAAGCAGCCTTGTACCGACATTTTGCTAGCAAAGCGCAGATGTTTGAGGGTTTGATTGCCTTCATTGAACAAACTATTTTTGGCTTGATCAATCAAATCACAGAACGTGAAGAGGCAGGCGATCGCCAAGCCCAAGAAATTTTGATGTTGTTATTGGGTTTTGGCGAAAAGAACCCTGGAATGATTCGTGTTTTGTTGGGTGATGCTCTATGGCTTGAAGATGAGCGTTTGCAAGAAAGAATCTTGCAGATTTTTGAACGTATTGAGTCTTCATTAAAACAATCTTTGCGCATTGCTCAAACCCAGGGCCGCTTGACGCAGTCTGCAGATGGCCAAGAAGTTAGTGCCAGAGCAGCCATGATGATGAGCTATGTGGTTGGTCGCTGGCATCGTTATGCAAGAAGTGGCTTTAAAAAGTCACCGACCGAATTAAATGATTTGCCTATGAGAGTTTTGTTCTCAGCATGAGTCTAGGGCCAGTAACGCCTCAAGTACTTAACTTTGCAACACCATTGAAGTTGCAAAGCGGGGCAAGTATTGCTGATTACAACTTGGTTGTTGAGACATACGGGCAATTAAATGCCCAAAAAAGTAATGCAATTCTGATTTGTCATGCTTTGAATGCTTCTCATCATGTCGCTGGCATTAGTCCAAGTGATCCTAATGATGTGGGTTGGTGGGACAACATGGTGGGCCCCGGCAAACCTGTAGACACCAATCAATTTTTTGTGATCGGTGTAAATAATCTTGGTTCATGCTTTGGCTCTACTGGGCCCATGAGTGTCAATCCTGCCACTGGCAAGCCCTATGGCGCGTCCTTTCCGGTAGTGACAGTTGAAGATTGGGTCAATGCCCAGGCACGTGTTGCTGATCATTTTCAAATTGATAAATTTGCTGCAGTGATGGGTGGAAGTCTTGGTGGTATGCAAGCCATGGCTTGGAGCATGATGTATCCCAATCGTATTGGCCACTGTATCGTGATTGCATCCACCCCCAAGCTATCAGCGCAAAATATTGCTTTCAATGAAGTGGCTCGCAGTGCCATTTTGAGTGACCCGGATTTTCATGGGGGGGATTACTACGCCCATGATGTCAAGCCACGACGTGGCTTGAGGGTTGCGCGCATGATTGGTCACATCACTTATTTGTCTGACGATGACATGGCTGAAAAATTTGGCCGTGAACTAAGACGTGCTGATGGTGATTCTGACGAATACAACTTTAACTTTGATGTTGAGTTTGAGGTTGAAAGTTATTTAAGGTATCAAGGTGAAAAGTTCGCAGATTACTTTGATGCTAATACGTATTTGTTAATCACCCGTGCATTGGATTATTTCGATCCTGCTAAACCATTTGCAAACAATCTCAGCGCAGCCATGAAAAATATTGCTGCTAAGTTTTTGGTGGTGAGTTTCACGACTGATTGGCGCTTTGCGCCAGAACGCAGCCGTGAAATCGTCAAGGCATTGTTGGATAACAAGTTAGATGTCACCTATGGTGAGATTGATGCCCCTCATGGTCATGATGCATTTTTATTAGAAGACCCTAGGTATCACAACTTGGTCAGAGCCTACTTTGAACAAATCGCTCAGGAGCTTCAATCATGATGCGTTCAGATTTCGCTGCGATTGCAGAATGGGTGACACCTGGCTCTCAGGTCTTGGACGTTGGTTGTGGTGACGGCAGCCTGTTGCACCATCTAAAGTTAGCCAAACAAGCCCATGTCTACGGCGTCGAGTTGGCTGATGACAAAGTTTTGGCTTGCGCACAAAAAGGTTTGAATGTTATTCAGCAGGATCTTGAAGGTGGCCTGGCTTTATTTGAAGATCAAAGCTTCGACAAAGTGATTCTCTCTCAAACATTGCAAACGATTCATCAAACCGCAAGAATCTTGAGTGAGATTGCCAGGGTCGGTAAAGAGTGCGTTGTCTCATTCCCTAACTTTGGACATTGGTCTCATCGCTCAGCAGTCTTGTTGGGAAGAATGCCAGTTTCTAAATCACTGCCATACCAATGGTACGACACGCCTAACGTCAGAGTTCTGACGATTGCTGATTTTGAAGCTTTAGCGCCAGCAGTTGGTCTTGAATTACTTGACCGTGTAGTTTTCCATGACGGACAGTCTGTGGAATTTTTGCCTAACCTAAGGGGAAGTCTTGCAGTCTATCGAGCACGTCGGGCCAAGTAGAAACAAAGCATTACTTGTTTGTATTTTTCTAGGATTTTCTAGTGGACTGCCTTTGTTCATTCTTTATAACCTGCTATCAGCATGGTTGAAAAGTGAAGGTGTCGATTTAAAAGCGATTGGTTTGTTTGCATTGGTGGGCATGCCTTACACGTGGAAGTTTTTGTGGGCCCCAGCAATGGATAGATTCAAGCTACCATTTTTAGGGCGCCGCCGTGGTTGGATGGTCCTGACTCAAATTGCTGTGATGTTGGCTGTGATTTTGATGGGTCAGTTCAATCCCAGCACAGAAATTTGGATCGTTGTTTTTTTAGCTTCGGTTGTGGCTTTCTTCTCAGCGAGTCAAGATATTGTGGTTGATGCTCATCGACGTGAGTGGTTGACTGAGGGGCAGATGGGTTCTGGGACGGCTCTCTTTGTGAACGCTTATAAGCTATCCACACTGGTGCCTGGATCACTTTCATTGATCTTGTCAGATTTAATTTCTTGGGATTGGGTATTTTTCATCACTGGCTTATTCATGTTGCCGGGTATTTTGACCACGCTAATGGTCTCAGAGCCCAGGGAGTATGGTCCGCCGCCGCTAACCATGAAAGAGGCAGTGATTGAACCTTTTAAAGAGTTCATTCATCGCTCAGGTTGGAAGCACGCTGCATTTATTTTGTTGTTCATATTCCTCTATAAGCTTGGTGATTCAATGGCAAGTGCCTTGGCCACGCCTTTTTATATTGAGCTTGGCTTTACCCGAACTGAGATTGGCATCGTTGCAAAAAATGCTGGTCTTTGGGCCAGCATCCTTGGCGGAATTTTGGGTGCCTATTGGATGTTAAAAACAGGCGTCAATAAAGGCTTGTGGATATTTGGTGTTTTACAGGCGGTGGCTACTTTTGGATTTGTGGTGCTGGCGCAGTCGGGGCCTGATTTATGGGTTTTGTCATGGGTGATTGGTTTTGAGGCAATCACAGCAGGTCTTGGAACAGCTGCATTTACAGCTTACCTTGCCCTGGAGACCAACCCACGTTTTACAGCCACTCAATTCGCTTTATTCACCAGTTTGTCAGCTGTGCCACGAACGTTTATCAATGCATTAACTGGCTACATTGTTGAATTCACAGGGTGGACTAACTTCTTTATCATTTGTGTTGTTTTGGCATTGCCTGGTTTGATGTTGTTACCTAAGATTGCGCCATGGCGTGAAGAAAAAAAATCTCCATTTGAAAAAACCGCTTGATCAGATGACCCACCTCTTTTTTTCTAATCTCAAAAGATATTGTTTATTTTCTCTGGTTGTTTTATTGGGGGCTTGCAGTAGTTCGTCTAGACATGTTGGACCAACAGATGGCGTGAGAGTCGGCGATAGTTCTAGTTTGAAAGACATGGTGCCGGCCAGTCAACTAGAGGCATCTGCTGCGAGACAGTACAACGCCATGAAGCAAAAGGCCGCCGAAAAAAATGCCTTGGCACCTGATAATCATCCGCAAGTGATTCGTTTACGAGCGATTGCTAAAAAAATATTGCCACACGCCTATGCATGGAATCCAGAATCTCAGGCTTGGAAGTGGGAAGTCAATTTGTTTATTTCTGATCAGGTCAATGCATTTTGTATGCCTGGTGGAAAGATTGCTTTTTATACCGGCATCATCGAGAAGTTGAAATTAAATGATGATGAGGTTGCGACTGTGATGGGCCATGAAATTGCCCACGCCTTGCGCGAGCATGCCAGAGACCGAATCGCTAAAGCGCAGTTGAGCAATTTGGGTGCGAGTGTTTTATCTTCAGCTTTGGGCTTGGGTAATCTCGGAGGGCAAGCCTTGGGGCAAGGCCTGCAAATCTTAGGCTTGAGCTTTTCAAGAGCGGATGAAAGAGACGCTGATTTGGTTGGCATGGATATCGCAGCCAGAGCCGGGTATGATCCGCGAGCCGGAATCTCTTTGTGGCAAAAGATGGGACAGTTATCTAAAGACAAACAACCTGAGTGGCTCTCAACCCATCCGTCTGGCGATAGCAGAATTTATGAAATTCAAAGAAATATCAATGAGGCTTTATTTTTGTACGCACGTGCTAAAAATACAACCGTTGATAAATTACCAAATTACAAGCCTTAGTTTTTAACTTGTTGCATAGTCAATGATCAGTGGGGCATGATCAGAGAATCTTTCGGCCTTATAAATTTCTACGCGTTCAGCTTTCTTGGCAATTCCAGGGGTTGCGATTTGATAGTCAATTCTCCAGCCCACATTTTTTGCATAAGCTTGGCCTCTTTGACTCCACCATGTGTAGCATTCATCTTCGGTATTTGGGTGCAAGTGTCGATAAACATCAATAAAGCCAGCCTCAGAGAAAAGCTGCGTCATCCATGCGCGCTCTTCTGGAGTAAAGCCTGAATTTTTAAGATTGCCTTTCCAATTCTTCAGGTCTATTTCTTTGTGAGCAATATTGATATCACCACAAAGAATAATTTCTAAACCTTCTGCTTTCAGTTTTTTGATGTGGGGCATGAATAAATCAAGAAATCTGAACTTAGCTTCTTGGCGCTCAGGCGCGCTTGAGCCAGATGGAAAGTAAGCAGAAATCACAATCAGTTTGCCAAATCTTGCTTCAACGTAGCGACCCTCAGCATCAAACTCGCCATCATCAAAGCCAATTTTGATGCTATCAGGGGCTTTTTTAGAATACAGACCAACGCCGCTATAGCCTTTTTTATTGGCATATTGAAAAAATCCGTGATAGCCATTCGGGTTCATTAAGTCGCTGTCTAAATCAGTTTCTTGAGCCTTAAGCTCTTGAATACAAAGGATGTCAGGGCTTTGAGTATTGACCCACTCAAAGAAACCTTTTTTAGCGGCTGAACGAATACCATTGAGGTTGGCGGTAATGATGCGTAACATCTCGGTTATGACTTCCAATCAAGAAAACTTTAAAAACGAATTTATCCATTTTGCCTTAGATGCCAAGGTATTAGCTTTTGGCGAATTTAAAACAAAAGCGGGTCGATTATCTCCTTACTTTTTTAATGCCGGTGGTTTCAATGATGGCGCACTCCTCAAGGCTTTGGGTGAGTTTTATGCCAAAGCATTGATTGACTCGGGCATTCAGTTTGATATGTTATTTGGTCCTGCCTATAAAGGTATCACCTTGGCTGCCACAACTGCTGTTGCCTTAGCTGGCATGGGGCGCCCGGTACCATTTTGTTTTAACCGCAAAGAAGCTAAAGACCATGGCGAAGGCGGTACTTTGGTAGGTGCACCATTAAAAGGTCGTGTGGTGATCATTGATGATGTGATTTCAGCAGGAACTTCCGAGGGAACTTGGCGGAAGACAAACATGCCGTTTCCATTCCATCCTTCACGGCTGACAATTTTCCCTTGTTCAAGTGCGGTAATGGCTTGTCCGAACGTTTGGTTTTCAATCATAATATGGTGTTAGTTTGGGTTCAAAATCGTTTGCAAATACCGCTCCCACCGCGTCGCCATTGCGCCCGCTGTGTAGGAATGCCAGGCCGTGCGGGTGGTCACCCAGTCGAGTTTCCCCTTCTGTTGAGACCGCAGGACCGCCCCGGCGAATTGTCCCGGCGTGGCGTTAATCTCCACTGTTTCCCCCATGGGTCCATGGAATTCCTCCATTTCTTCCGCGAATGGCCACAGGCAATAGACCGTAGGCACACCCGCCAGCCAGGCTTCTGTCAGGCTCAGGGGAAACGCTTCCGTCTCACTGGGCAGCATAAAACAATCCGCCGCCGTCAACAAATCTCCCGGCGCATCCACCGGCGGCAGCACGCGCAAGCGCGGATGTTTCGCCATCCGTCCCTTCATCCCGCACTGGTCCGGTCCGGCCATGATGCAGAACCACGTTTCCGGCAGGCAATCCAATGTTTCCCGCACCAACTCCGGGCGCTTCTCCGGGCTGAATCGGCCATACCACAGCAGCACACTCGCCTCCATGGGAATGCCCAACTCTGCCCGCACATGCCGCCGCCCCAGCCGGGGGACGCAGCGCTCGATCTCTGCCCCGTTGGGAATGACTTTTACCCGTTCCCAGTGTTCCCGGGGAAAGGCTGTTTTCGCCGCCCAACTCACGGCCACCAGATCCGTGGCCACCGTTGCCATGCTGGCGCCGACTTCCTTGGAAAATTCCAGCGCCTCCGTTCCATGCGCCACGGCTACCACGCGCCCGGTGAATCCCTGCACCAGCGCCGCCAGATCCGGCGTGCCCCAGGCTATGATCACATCACACGCGGCGTGCAGTTCCTCCGGCGTCCGCACAATCGTGGTCAGCCGTTCCGCTTCCGCCCGCAGCGGCCCC
>CALKUJ010000096.1 GCA_937996825.1 uncultured Polynucleobacter sp.
TGGCTACACAACAGTCCAAAACATCAGCAAATTTTGGGACTATGCCATTCCAGCTTTGTTATTTGTGCTGGCAGGCATCGGTGCACGTTTCGTCGTTAGAAAAAATAAATTCGAACCAGAGCAAACGTCTGCCAGCCAAATTCTGAAAGGCTTACCGCTCGGATTTTCTTTTGCCTACATCCTGTATGTCTTAGGTGCTAGCGCAAACATATCAGAAGTTGCATTGAGCCTTTCATCGCTTGCCGTTGCTGCGTTGATTGCCTATGTTGTGATGCGGATGAAATCAGAGGTTGTCTTACCCGTGCAGCTATGCGTTGCTTTATGTGCATTGAATTTGAAAATCTTCACAACGCAAGGCAATCTTTTTATTCTTTTATTGCTTAATTTTGCAGCGTGTTTGTTGATTTATCAGAAGAAATTTGATTTCTTGGTGGCGATCGTATCCATCATCATTTTTAAAAAGTTTGACTTTGGACCCTACGTTGTCAAAGATTTGTTCCACTCCTCAGAATTTGTCATTTCATACCAGCGCGGCCTGAATGTGCTGGGGGAATGGAATGTGTTCCCCAATATTGGTTACTTAGAAGAAGCAATACCCAACTTCATGGTGGATGCGATTTCAGCTTGCTCATTGGGGGTTGTTCAGCTCTCAATTCAAGATGCCTACAGCTTGTGTTTGATAGTTTTGACTGGTGGTATGTACTATTTCTTAGAAAAGAAATGGAAGGGTGTTGCATACGCGCTGACCATGATGTTGGTGATAGAGCGGTTGACCTTGATGTTGGTTGTGAATTTAGGATTGATGCTCTCTTCATTAAGAAGCAATTACTTGACTTGGACATTCATTGGATTGATGCCCTTGTTGATGCTGGGGCTCAGCCCGTCGTATGGTGCAATTCTTGTGCTGTCTTGTGCGCTATTTTTTATGAAAAGCAAGCCGTCTATTAAGCTACTAGCGTCAACAGCATTTGTTGCTTTTATCTGTATTGTTTTGTATGCCGACACATTGCTCTATTTCTTGAAAGTCTACAAAGACTGGGGCGGCGTGAATAGTGCAGCGCACGGTACTTCTTTATGGGCGGCGCCAGTATTTAAGACGATTTTGAGATTGGTTTTTGTTTTTGCCTTATCGCTTCTAATTTGGCAAGTGATCAGAGACGAAGTGGTGGATATCTATGGCTACATTGCTCTTTTCGGTTTGGGGCTGAGCCTGTGGATGTACTTGAGCTATGGTTTTACGAGGCTAGATAAAGGCACGGGAAGTCGAATATTTCCGGTCGGCCTTGCAATTTTGATTTGCCTAATTCCATACATACGGCGTTACACCAAAGTCATTCCGTCCATCTTGTTTGTTTCATTTTTTGGCGCATCGTTTGCCACGCCGCAGCCGATTGGCAAGATGGATCTGTTTCGCCAATCTGCCAAGATGACGCTTGATGCTGAAAGCCAAGAAGTTTTGGCTCGCTACAAGTCAGTTGTGCAAAAACTCGACAGCAATGCCATCGTCTTTGGAAAACATCCAACGCTTGTGAATTACATGCCTCAAGTCAAGGTGCCGCCATTTTCTTCACCATGGGTTGCTATAGGCCAGCTTCCGCAAGAGCAGGTGATTGGCTTCTTAAAAAACAATTCAAATACACCAATACTTTTAGGCGATGACTTTTCCACATGGGATAGTGTCGATGTGCGCGCGAGATCGCCCTTAATTTATCGATACCTTGCTGAGCAATATAGCCAAGTGCGGATTAATGGCATCATTGTGGCCATGCCATTGAGTGACGCTAAGTCATCACAGTTTTTCAGTGACTTCAATATTGGTGCCGCTGGGGCGTACTATGAGAAAAGCAAGAACCAAGTCAATGTGGTTGTGTCATGCGATAAAGGCGATGCGGCGGCTGACGTGTATAAGGTTAGCAATGAAAAAAACTACTTTTATGCAAAACTCAAATGCGGTGTTAACCCCATCCCAGATGTGTATTTCTTAGGCCCGCATCTGAACGTTTCACCAAAGCAGGTGCACTGATGTTAAAAAAAGAGCATTTGCTTTTGCTGCTTAAACACTTTTTTGTTTCTGCTCTCAGCGCAACCACAGAGCTATCCATGTTTTATTTGCTGCACATGGTATGGGGCGCGACGCTGTTCACTTCGCACGTCATCGCCTTTAGCTGTGCAACCATCTTGGGTTTTGTTCTGCATAGTTTTTTTACCTTTTCAGTTGGTCGCCTTCGCTACAGAAATGCCATGTTTTTTGGTATTCAAGCATTGATTGCGTTAGCGATTGGCTATCAAATTTTGAAGTTGCTTGTGATGATGGGCATACACCCGATGCTTGCGAAAATTTTGCAACTCGGAGTGACATTCTTTTTCAATGTGCTGTTTGGTAAATTTTTGTCGTTTAAAAAATGATGATCCTTGTTATTGGGAATAGCCAGCATTTAAGTGAAGCGATATGTTCGGCATATCCTGGCCATGAGATCAAAGTCATTCCATGGCGAAGTCAATTCCATGAAATGGAGATGCCGCCCTGTGATCT
>CALKUJ010000097.1 GCA_937996825.1 uncultured Polynucleobacter sp.
GTGCCCCAAGACCTGGTGAAGTCAACGGTCGTGAATATAACTTTCTTACTGAAGCGGAATTTTTAGCGCGCAAAGAAGCGGGTGATTTTCTGGAGTGGGCCAAAGTTCACGGTAACTATTACGGCACATCGAAATCTTGGATTGAGTCTCAAATGAAAAATGGCAGAGATGTCATTTTGGAAATCGATTGGCAAGGAGCGCGTCAAGTACAAGCCATCATTCCTCAAGCACTTTGGATCTTTATTCTGCCTCCATCCATTCAAGCTTTGGAAGATCGCTTAAGACATCGGGCCCAGGATGATGAAGCCACCATTCAAAAACGTGTGGCTGCCGCAAGAGAAGAGCTCACCCACGTCGCTGAGGCGGATTACTTGGTGATCAATGATGACTTTGAGACTGCTTTGGCTGAGTTAAATCATGTGGTTTTGGCCAGCCGCTTGCGCAAGAATTCTCAGTTGGCCAGACACCAAAAATTAGCCCAAGAGCTTGGCGCCTCAAACAATCAAAAGTGAACTTTCTGCCACTTTTGCTCAAGTGAGTTATCCTTTAGGTATTCCTAGTACTTTTTGAGTTAAACACATGGCCCGTATTACTGTAGAAGATTGTTTAAAAACCATCCCAAATCGATTTGAATTGGTTCTAGCTGCTACCTATCGCGCTCGTCAATTGGCGCAAGGTCATGCTCCTAGAGTGAACGCTAAAGACAAGCCAACCGTGATTGCTTTGCGTGAAGTGGCTGCTGGCGTTACAGATCGAGACATGTTGGTCAAAGTACCTCTATAAGAGGTGACACGGTGGCGCCAAACCCAGATGCCCAAGGCATCCTAGCCGCCATCCTGGAGCAGTCAAGCCGGCATTTATTCGGACCCACGTCCCAGCCGGCTCACCCCCCTAAGCCACAAGTTGTTTCCTTAGCGGGCTTAATTGAAAAAATCTCACACTTAAAACCTGATGAAATTGCTTTGGTCAAAAAAGCATTTCAGTACGCTGACTCAGCTCATCTGGGTCAATATCGTCAAAGTGGCGAACCTTACATCACCCATCCATTAGCCGTTGCCGAGCTTTGTGCCAGCTGGAGATTAGACGCTGCATCAATCATGGCTGCTTTGCTGCACGATGTGATTGAAGACACGGGCAGTACTCGTCAAGAGTTGGTAGAAATCTTTGGCGGTAAGGTGGCTGAGTTAGTGGAAGGTCTGACCAAACTAGACAAGCTTGAATTCCAAAGTCAGGCAGAAGCGCAGGCCGAGAGTTTTAGAAAAATGTTCATGGCCATGGCCAGAGATGTTCGAGTGATTTTGGTGAAGTTGGCAGATCGTTTGCACAATATGCGCACGCTTGATGCGACCACATTGGCCAAACGCAAAAGAGTCGCACTTGAAACTGCAGAAATTTATTCACCGATTGCTCACCGTCTTGGCTTGAATTTGGTTTACAGAGAATTACAAGATTTAAGCTTCAGACATTCGTCACCATTCAGGTATGCCACTTTGGATAAGGCCATTAAAAAAGCCAGGGGCAATCGCAAAGAAATGGTCAGCAAGATTTTAGATGCCGCACGCATGACTCTGAGTAAGTCAGGCCTTGAAGCGGATTTGAGAGGTAGAGAAAAAACTTTGTACAGCATCTACATGAAGATGCGTCAAAAGCATTTGAGCTTCTCTCAGGTCTTGGATGTCTACGCTTTCCGTGTCACCGTCAAATCAATTGACGAGTGTTACAGAGCTTTGGGCGTTTTGCATGCTTTGTATAAGCCCATGCCTGGAAAATTCAAGGACTACATTGCGATTCCCAAGCTCAATGGCTATCAATCACTGCACACCACCTTGGTGGGTCCATTTGGTATGCCCGTTGAATTTCAGATTCGTACCCAAGACATGCATCGCGTGGCGGAAGAGGGCGTTGCCGCACATTGGGCGTACAAGGATGGTGATGACCATCTCACCGAGATGCAAACCAGAGCCCATCAATGGTTGCAATCATTGGTTGATATTCAAGATAACAGTGGCGACTCTCAAGAATTCTTGGAGCACGTCAAAATCGATTTATTCCCAGATGCCGTTTATGTCTTCACCCCTAAGGGACAAATCAGAGCATTACCAAGAGGAGCCACAGCTTTAGACTTTGCTTATGCCGTGCACAGTGACTTAGGTAATGAATGCGTGGGCGCCAAAGTCAATGGGGTTCAGTTGCCGTTAAGAACAGAATTGAAGAACGGCGACATCATTGAAATCAGCTCTACGCCAAATTCACAACCCAATCCTGTATGGCTAACATTTGTTAAAACTGGTAAAGCACGCGCAGCCATCCGTCATTACCTGAAGACCAGACGTTATTCAGAAGCCATTCAATTGGGCGAGCGCTTGTTATCTCAAGCGCTGCGTCAGCAAGGCAGTGATGCTGCTTTGGTCACTGATGATATTTGGGAAAAGCTCTTGCACTGGACTGGCAGCAAAGGTCGCGATGAATTGTGTGCTGACATTGCCATGGGTCATCGTGTTCCCGCGGTCATGGCAAAAAGAATTGACATGATCATTCGAGAGAGCAAGGGTCATTCTGAGCAAATGCGTTTGGATACGGCTGAGTGGGAAACATCAGCCAAGGACATTCCTGAGCACAAGCAGGCCATCATGATTGATGGTAATGGTGGTGAGTCAGTATCTTTCCCTGCCTGCTGTCATGCTATTCCTGGCGATAACATCATGGGTTACTTGGGTAAGGGTGAAGGTCTTCAGATTCATACCCATGAATGTCGTCAAGCTCAAAGATTGCATCATCGTGATCCAGATCATTGGGTTGATGTTATTTGGTCAGAAGATATTCAAAGAAGCTTTGATGTTGCCATTCGTGTGGATGTTAGAAATGCCAAAGGCGTCTTGGCGCGTATTGCTGGCACATTGACCTCAGCTGATGCCAACATTGCTCACGTGGCCATGGATGATCGATTCAGTGAATCTGCGGTAGGTATTCGTTTTGTGATTCAGGTAGAAAGCCGTTATCACTTGGCCAAAGTCATGCGTCGTTTGAGACAGAATCAAGACGTTTTAAAAATCACTCGAGTTTTTGGTAAGTAACTTTTAGGATATCGAGTTCTTTTCGACCCTCAGGGGTTTTAAGTTGGACTGTGTCCCCCTCTCTTGCCTTGATCAGTGCTTTGGCAATTGGAGAAATCCAACTGACATGATTTTTCTCCATATCAACTTCATCCACTCCCACGATTGCAATCGTGGTCTCTTGACCAGTTTCATCTGCGTAACAGACAGTTGCTCCAAAAAAGATTTGATCTGTTTGATCCCTTGCTTCAGGATCAACAACCAAGGCATCCTCTAAG
>CALKUJ010000098.1 GCA_937996825.1 uncultured Polynucleobacter sp.
TTATTTTTTGATAGATCTAAAAGATTATTTTTTAAATTCTCAAGCGAACCCAAGTCCTCAAACTCAAAATCTGATATAGCCCTGAAACCACCATATTCATCCTCGCCAGGATCTAAAGCCCCGGCTTGTAAATGTGATTTTTCTGCAGCCTCTTTTGAAGTAGGAGCCACACTTTTAACAGAAGATTCCTCGATGAAATCAGGCTCAGCATCTTGAGCTTGTATAGGTTCTTTTGATACTTTTAGCTCTTGGGGCGGCTCAATATACTCATCAACCACTGGTGCGCTTATGGTCACAGTTTGGGTGACTACTGTATTGACCTTGGTATTCGAATCATCAGAAGTGATTGATTGCGAAACAATCGGGGATTCATTGGAAGGTTCAGCTGCTGAAGTATTTTCAGCCATGGTTCCTTGGTCTTTAGCATTGACCTTTTTGAGACGAACTGCCTCCCAAACGTCTATCTTGGCAGATCCACTTGTTCCGCCGCCACTGAACTTGCTGGCATCAATAACGCCGCCGCCATGAGTTTCATTATGAACAACATTGGTATTAGAAGTATTTTTTGATACCTGGCTATTTTCAGCTGACATACGGATCGAACTGGCAAGCCTAAAAACCTGAACAGAACCATTGAGCGCAAAAATTCTGATCTCACCCTCTCGAATGGAGTGTTGACCAACCAAGTTAAGTTTAAGAGACGCTTCAACTTGAGTTGACTTTCCCTTGCGAAGACTAATGACCGGCTTAAAAATAATCGGGGTTTGCTCTTCAGGGTGCTTAAACTCTATGAGAATTTTCTCAAAGCTTTTGGGTGAACTGTTCTCAAGACGCAAGGACAAAATACTGTTGCCATTAGCAACACCCATGTTAGCAACAGATGTGTCATAGAATAACTTAAGCTCTAAATTGGAATCTGATGCAACAGAAGTGAGCTCAGTGATCACATTCAAAGCAACTTCTTTAGAAATTCCTAAATCTTCCGCATCCTCAAATAAAGACTCCATGTCATCAAGAGGGTTCTCCCCCTCAGACATCATGTTTTCAACAAAGTTTTTAAATTTGTTTAAATTCTCTGATGAAACCTCAGGTACAGCCTTAACCAATTTGCCACAAGTTGTACAGCGCTTAGGTCCATGCTTATGGCTTGGGTCTACACAAAAATTTGCTTCATCAGTCATTTGCTGCCTATTATTTTTATAGTAATGTGCTTAAAAAATTACTCGGAATCATCCTCGTTTTCCTTAGACTTTTTATCATCTTTGGATTTTTCATTCTTACCACCCTTGCCAGCCGCAGAAGCAGCCACTTTCGCCATTGCATCAATGGATTTTTCATTCCACTTTTCTGCACTATCAGCCGTCTTTTCATGAGCCTTAATAACTTTCTCATTAGAATCTTGGGTTGCGGCAAGAGCGGCTTTCATGATTTCAAGCTGAGTTTTCTCTGATCCCTCTTTAGCTTTCAGAACTTGCTCATTCGAGTTCATTTGCATCGCTAACATTTGCTTATATAGCTCTTCCGTTTTACTTGCCATAGCAGCTTGTGCAGCGGCCTCAGCTTGAGCTTTCACTAAACCGGCGTCACTTCCAGCAGCAGCAGCAATCATCGCCGCATCAATAGTTCCTTTGCCTTCAGAGTTAGTGCTAGTGGCCTGCATCGCTAAAATTTGAGCAGCAGTCATACCTTTATATTGCTCTCGCTGAGCCAGATCCATTTGACCCATGGCTTGCAATTTGCGCAACTGAAGATCTTCTTGTAATTTCAACTGCTCTAATTCTAAATTTTTCTCAGCTCGGGCTTTTTCAAGGTCTATATTCTGTGACTCGCGTTTTTTATCTAATTCGCGAGCTGCTTTTAAACGCTCAACACGCTCTTCAAAAGTCAAATCCTTATCATCTTTCAGACGCTTGGCATCATCCAGAGCAAGATCTTTCTCAATATCATGACGAAGCACGCGCTTCTCAAGATCCATATCGTGTTCTAAGCCAG
>CALKUJ010000099.1 GCA_937996825.1 uncultured Polynucleobacter sp.
GCACCAGCGTCTAGGCCTTTGACTCGCTCTTCCGTAGAGTCAGCGGCCGTCAATATCAAAACGGGGAGCATCGAATTTCTTGAGCGCAGGCGTTTGAGTACCTCAAGACCTGTCATTTTGGGCAGGCCCAAATCCAGGATCAATAAATCAAAGGCTTGAGCGGATAGGGCGAGGTCGGCAGATTGACCATCTTTGACATGGTCAACTGCATAACCAGACTGTCTCAAGGACCTGGTTAACCCATCAGCTAATACGCTATCGTCTTCTGCAATCAGTATTCTCATACAGCCCAATCAGCAAAATCTTGCTTGTTTATAGGTATTGTCTGACATTAGGCAGCAATAAACTAGTTTCTAGTGCATATTCTAGCTAGGTATTAAAAAAATCCTTGCATAGAGTACTGTTTTTATATACAGTAATTCCTGTATATTGCTCATGTATAGACAAATTACACATAATTTTAAATAAGGACGACCATGGAAGACCAAAAAAAGAAATCTGGATCAGGCCCTGCTGATATCGAGGGAATGAGCTCTGATAAGCAAAAAGCCCTGAATGCAGCACTTGCTCAGATTGAAAAACAGTTTGGTAAGGGCTCCATCATGCGTCTTGGTGATAGTGATATTGGCCAGGATATACAGGTCGTATCAACGGGTTCTTTGGGTTTGGATATTGCCCTGGGCGTTGGTGGTTTGGCCAGAGGTCGTGTGATCGAGATATACGGCCCAGAGTCCTCGGGTAAAACCACTTTAACTTTGCACGCTGTTGCAGAAATGCAAAAGTTAGGTGGTACATGTGCATTCATCGATGCTGAGCATGCCTTGGATGTACAGTACGCCGCAAAATTAGGCGTTGACGTTAATAACCTATTAATTTCTCAGCCAGATACTGGTGAGCAAGCATTAGAAATTGCTGATGCTTTGGTTCGTTCAGGTTCAATCGATTTAATCGTGATTGACTCAGTGGCAGCATTGGTGCCGCGTGCTGAAATTGAAGGCGATATGGGTGATTCTTTGCCTGGTTTGCAAGCACGTTTGATGAGCCAGGCATTGCGCAAACTAACAGGAACCATCAAACGCACAAACTCAATGGTGATCTTCATCAACCAAATTCGTATGAAGATTGGTGTGATGTTTGGTTCACCTGAAACAACCACAGGTGGTAATGCTTTGAAGTTTTATGCCTCAATGCGTTTGGATATTCGTCGTATTGGCAGTATTAAGAAAGGCGATGACATCGTTGGTAATGAAACACGCGTGAAGGTTGTGAAAAACAAAGTATCTCCACCATTCCGAGAGGCTATCTTTGACATCATGTACGGAGAAGGTATTTCTCGTCAGGGTGAAATCATCGATCTAGGTGTTGAGTGTGACATTGTTGAAAAATCAGGTGCTTGGTACAGCTATAACGGTGAGCGTGTAGGACAAGGCAAGGACAACGCTCGCGAGTTCTTAAAAGAGAATCCTGAGATTGCAAAAGAAATTGAAGCAAAGGTTCGTGAGAAATTAGGCGTTAACACTGGTAGTGTGATCAGCCCTAAAGAAGAAGCGGATGCCTAAACAGCAAGCCCCAAGTTTGATGGGGCGAGCTCTTCGGTATTTATCAAGAAGAGAGCATAGTCGCCAAGAGCTTCGCAAGAAGCTCTTGCCTTATGCGGAATCTGATATTGAACTTGATGAACTCATGGCAAAACTTGAGGCGCAGTCTTGGTTGTCAGACGAGCGCTTTGCCGAAAGTTTGGCTCGTCGTAAATCTGAGCGATATGGTAGTTTGAAAATCGTTGATGAGTTAAAGCAGCAAGGCATTGAAGGCGACTCCTTACTAGAAATCAAAGAAAGATTAAAAATTTCTGATGCAAGAAGAGCGTGGGAATTGTGGCAACGAAAATTTGATTCAGCAGTCACCAAAGATCCTAAAGAAAAATCTAAGCAGATGCGTTACTTGGTCGCCAAAGGCTTTCCGCTGAGTGTGGTGACAAAGATTGTTGATGGGCGATTCTCGCCCTCAGAGGAAGAATCAGAATAATCTTGGCTGGTGTAGACTTTGTTCATGAGCTCACCATCTAAAACTAATCGTACTCTCATACATACCAGAGATATCAAGACCCAAGCGTTCCGTCGTGACGATGATTTGTGGGATGTCGAGGCTACTTTGCTGGATGTCAAAGACAAAGACTTTCACTTGGCTTCAGGTGTAAAACCTAAGGGTCAGGCAATTCATCAAATGGTTTTAACTGTCACCATTGATACAAAATTCAATATTGTTGATGCTCATGCCAAAACGCATGATGCGCCATATGATGAACATTGCAAAAGCATAGAGTCAGACTATCAAAAACTCATTGGGCTCAATCTGGTGAATGGCTTTCGTGGTGCTGTAAAAGAGCGTTTAAGTGGTATCGCTGGTTGCTCCCACTTGACTGAGCTCTGTTCAGTTTTGCCAACTGTGGCAATTCAGGCTTTTGCGGGAGAGGTTTTCAAGGTTGTTGACAATGGGTCTGGCACGATGCCATTTCAGCTCAATCGATGTCACGCCTTAAGAACTGACGGTGAAACAGTCAAAAAGTATCACCGGGCTTGGTTTGGAGCCCCATTAACGCCGGTCGAAATGCCAAAAAAAGAGTCCTAATCCCTGAAAAAGCGATAATAGTGAGATTACTTAGCAAAAGTACTAAATAGACAGAGTTAAGTAAGCTAAAAACATTAATATTTCGTACTATTCAATAGGGAGCCTTAATGAAGATCCACGAGTACCAAGGCAAGGAAATCTTGCGTCAGTTCAATGTTCCAGTGCCAAATGGCATTTCAGCTTTAAGCGTTGATGAGGCTGTTGAAGCAGCTAAGAAACTGGGTGGCCCAGTTTGGGTTGTGAAGGCCCAAATACATGCAGGTGGCCGCGGTAAAGGTGGTGGCGTTAAGGTTGCAAAGAGCCTTGATGAGGTAAAAACTTACGCTACTCAAATTTTGGGTATGCAGTTAAAAACTCACCAAACAGGTCCAGAAGGACAAAAAGTTCGCCGTTTGTTGGTTGAAGACGGTGCGGATATCAAAAAAGAATATTACGTAGGTATCTTGACAGATCGTGGCACGCAATCAGTGGTTGTGATGGCATCAAGCGAAGGCGGCATGGATATCGAAGAAGTTGCTGAAAAAACTCCAGAAAAAATCATCAAAGCATTTGTGAACCCATTGGTAGGCTTGACTGATGCTGATGCAACAAAATTGGCGCAAGGTATTGGTGTGCCTGAGGCATCACAAGCCATGGCAAAGGAAGCTTTGCAAAACTTGTACAAAGTGTATATGGACACCGATGCATCATTGGTTGAAATTAACCCATTGATCCTAGAAGGCAATGGCAAGATCAAGGCTTTGGACGCTAAGTTCAACTTTGACTCAAACGCATTGTTCCGTCATCCAGAAATCGTTGCATACCGCGACTTGGATGAAGAAGATCCGGCTGAAGTAGAAGCCTCTAAATTTGATTTAGCCTACATTTCATTGGACGGCAACATTGGTTGCTTGGTGAATGGTGCTGGCTTAGCAATGGCTACGATGGATACCATTAAGTTATTTGGCGGCGAGCCAGCAAACTTCTTGGACGTGGGCGGTGGCGCTACAGCTGAGAAAGTAACAGAAGCATTCAAGATCATGCTCAAGAACAAGAGTGTTGAAGCGATCTTGGTGAATATTTTCGGCGGCATTATGCGTTGCGACGTGATTGCTGATGGCGTAGTTACAGCATGTAAAGCGGTGAACTTGACTGTGCCTTTGGTTGTGCGCATGAAGGGTACCAATGAGGAGTTGGGTAAGAAGATTCTTGCGGACTCTGGCTTGCCAATCATTAGCGCCGATTCAATGGCAGAAGCTGCTACTAAGGTAGTTGCCGCTGTTGCGAAAAACAAATAATCAAGGAACTTCAATATGTCTATTTTGGTAAATAAAAATACTAAAGTAATTACTCAAGGTATTACTGGTAAGACCGGCCAATTCCACACTGAGAAGTGCCAGGAATATGCAAACGGTAAAAACTGTTTTGTAGCTGGTGTAAATCCTAAAAAAGCAGGTGAATCTATTTTTAACATTCCACTTTATGGAACTGT
>CALKUJ010000100.1 GCA_937996825.1 uncultured Polynucleobacter sp.
GGCTATGCATACATACCTAGCCCAAACCTCAATCCAGAAAAAGTTCTCGCCAAGGAAGTCGGCATCAAGGGCTCAATACAAAAGTTTAAATACGCCATCAGTTACTTTGATAACTCTTATGATGATTTCATCAGCCCATTTACTTTTAATGCTGCAAGCAGTCAAAGTGCGATGTCTGTATGTGGGCTGGCACAGTGCTATCAGTATCAAAATGCACCCAAGGCAAATATTCAAGGGGTGGATTTAAGACTTGAGTACCGTCACAACCCTCAATGGTTGTTGAGGGCTGGTTACATTCGATCCAATGGTTCAGAAACAACCCTTGCAGGACTGAGTCAACCCATCAACACCGTACAACCAGAAAGAATCATTCTTTCTGCAGACTATCAAGAAGGTCATTGGGGTGGTGCCACAACGCTTAAATACGTTGGTGCGAAAAAGAAAGAGGACATTGCTGGCGCGACTGCTGACACCTATGCGCCCGGTGCTTACACAATCATCAACGCTCGTGGGCAATACAAAGCCAGTAAGCAGCTCAATCTCTATGCCGGCATCAACAATCTCTTTGATAAAAAGTACATTGATTGGGCCAACATTTCATCATCAGGTTTAACCGAGACTGGTGGTACCGCTGTGAGCGACTATCACACCTCGCCAGGACGAAACTTCTTCGTCAGCCTGAACTATGAGTTCATGTAAATCAAGCAGAAATTCATCAAAGCAATTTGTCCTAGCAAGCCAAGATTCCAAAGTAGATCTAGCCAGCGAGTAATTCAAATCATGGAAATATTATGACTTTATCTATTCAGGAAATTCAGCAGCAATTCAAGAATCAACGTTTTATCAATAAGGTCAAACACAGAGATTTTGCCCATTCCTTGGGTATCTCAGAGGCTGAACTTCTGGCGGCTCATTTGGGTCCAGATCATGCCAAAACAGACACCAATTTCACATCGACCCGCTTAAAGCCCGAGTGGTCCGCCATCATTGCTGAGGCACATACCTTGGGTGAGGTGATGGCTTTGACCAGAAATGAGTCATGTGTGCACGAGAAGTTAGGGCATTACGGACACCCCACTGGTCAAGATAATGACTTACTCGTGGGCAAAGACATTGATTTGAGACTTTTCTTCAATGCCTGGGCTCATGGTTTTGCAGTGATTGAAAAACTTCATTTGGATTGTCGCCGCAGTCTGCAGTTTTATGATCAGTTTGGCAATGCTATACACAAAATCATTCTTAGAGAAAACAGTGACATCATTGCCTTTGAGAACATCATTGAAAAATATCAGTCAAAAAATCAAGAACCTGAGATTGAGATATCAGCTCCTCAAGTTAATCAAAAACCGTTGATTGACGTTGGCATTGACCTTGCGAGTTTCCATAAAGGCTGGTTGGGGATGAGTGATACGCATGAGTTCTTTGACCTCATCAAACAACATAAGCTCAGCCGAATCGAAGCTATGCGTTTTGCACCTGTTGGCTATGCCCACAGAGTTCCTATTCATTTCACGAGAGAGCTATTAAAGAAAGCATCATTCAAAAACATCCCCATCATGGTATTTGTCTTAAATCCTGGAGCCATACAAATACACACGGGTCGGATTGGAAAAGTCGTGATGCTCGACCCTTGGCTCAATATCATGGACCGAAAATTCAATCTTCATTTGCGAGAAGATCTTGTTTATGACTCTTGGGTGGTCAGAAAGCCCACTGATGATGGGATCGTCACATCACTAGAGTTATTTGATAGAGAAGGTCAGGTCATTGCCATGTTCTTTGGCGAAAGAAAGCCTGGCTCACCAGAATTAGATTCTTGGCGAGGCATTGTTGAAGACTTACTGGCCAGGGAAGAGCCATGCATTCAGTAACTCTTCGGCGCCGCCAGTTGCTTCAAAAGATTTGTGCTCCTGCTGCTAAGGCAATGGTTGCCTCGACACTCAGTGGATGGCTATTGGCGCAGCCAAGTTGGGCCAAGCCAAAGACAACCGTCAGGAAGCGCTTGATCTGTGTGGGTGGTGCTTTGACAGAGATTGTTTATGCCTTAGGTCTTGATGAGCATCTCATCGCTGTGGACACAACCTCCACATACCCTTTGGCCAGTAAAAAGTTGCCCAGTGTGGGGTATGCCAGAACACTCTCTTTGGAGGGAGTCTTAAGTATGAGACCGCAATTGCTATTGGTCACTGAAGACGCTGGGCCTCCTCAGGTATTGCGTCAAATCAGTCATGCTGGTGTGCAAATCAAAGTATTGAGCGCTGATCATCGTTATGAAGGTCTGAAAGATCGAATCAGGGCGATTGGATTTTTATTAGGGGCTGAGCCTAGAGCAGAAAAACTCATCAAAGAGATTGATCAACAGTGGCAGCTTTACCAAGAAGATCTTGGTACAAATGACAGCTCTAACAATCAATTAAAGGCCATGTTCATCATGGCGCACAGTCCTCAGCAAGTGATGGTCGCGGGTCAGGGAACAAGTGCTCATGCCATCATGCATTACCTTCATCTTGAGAACGCCTTTAAGGAGTTACAAGGCTATAAGCCATTGACACCAGAGAGTGTGATTGCCAAACAAGCAAACATCATCCTATTAACAGATCAGGGTTTACAAGCGCAGGGTGGTCTGCGTGGGATCATGCGCTTACCTGGAGTAATGCAGACCCCAGCTGCCAGACATCGGCAGATTTATTCTCGTGAGGCCAATCATCTGCTGGGCTTTGGTCCTCGACTACCCAGCATGCTTCATTCACTTCACAAAGAAATACACAAGATCAAGTGATGCATGAGAGCGCACCCTTGCACAGGGATTCTAAGTTGATGAGCCATCAAAGCATCCTGATGTATGCCATTGCTTTGATTGTTTTGATCACCATGGCTTTGATGGCGGTGATGCTGGGCCCAGTTGAGATCAATTACCTCAATAGCTCGTCGGCTCATGACGAGTTCGTGGAGAACTATATTTTGTGGCAAGTGCGCTTGCCCAGAATTTTATTTGCCATGACCATTGGCGCAAGCCTTGGCTTGGCAGGAGCTATGACCCAGGGATTGTTTCGCAATCCTTTGGCAGACCCTGGCTTATTGGGGGTGAGCAGTGGTGCGGCGGCAGCGGCGGCAGGCGCAATCGTATTTTCTGCTTCTTTCGCATGGGTCATACCTGAGGGCATGCATCTTTGGATTCTGCCCGGCGCAGCATTCTGTGGCGCTTTGGGCATTTGCTTTCTATTAGATCGCCTTGCAAGGTGGTTAACGCCTGGTTCAGTGATTGGCTTATTGCTCACTGGTATTGCTATCAATGCTTTGCTTGCTGCCTTCATTGGATTGTCAACCTACTTGGCAAATGATGAGCAACTCAGGAATTTATCTTTTTGGATCATGGGCTCCCTGGCAGGAGCCAATTGGATGGTTCTTGCATTGATGATGGTCGTATTGCTGATTGCATTTTTATGTTCACAAAAAATGACAGTACAAATCAATGCTTTGTCACTGGGTGAGACTGTGGCAGCTCATATTGGCATTAATTTGAAGCAGTTGCGTCAACGCATTATTTTGCTGGTGGCTTTCTTGAGTGCTTGTGCGGTTGCATGGTGCGGGATGATTGGATTCATCAGTTTGATTGCACCACACATGGCCAGAGCCATCGTAGGTTCTGATCATCGTCAAGTACTACCTCTTTCAATGTTATTCGGTGGCTTGTTACTGCTATTAGCAGATACCTTGGCAAGAACAGTTGCAATCCCGGCAGAAATACCTGTTGGGATATTCACAGCCTTATTAGGCTCACCATTTTTCTTAAGTCTATTGGCAAAACAAAGCAAAGCTCTGCACTAATGTTCACAAACAAACTCCTCCTCTCTTTAAAAGACGTCAGATTGAAAAAGACAGGCTTTCAAGCCCGTCAGAATTCCCTTGAGCCATTTTCTGTCGATATTAGAAGTGCTGAGCGCATAGCAATACTCGGACCAAGCGGTGCTGGCAAATCCACTTTGTTGCAAATCATGACGGGATTGCATGAGCACACGGGGCAGTTGGAGTTCTTAGAAAAACCAATCAGGCAAATGAATGCCCAAGAACTCTCTCACAAGAGAGCATTCCTACCGCAACAA
>CALKUJ010000101.1 GCA_937996825.1 uncultured Polynucleobacter sp.
GCTGCAAGACAACAGGATGTTGAATGTCATCAAAATCTAAATGACGAGGCACGTCTCCATGAATCAAAGCACCAGTTGTCACCATTTCACTATAGAGAACTGCTTTCTTAGTCAGACTTCGATGGAAAGTTCGGCACTGACGATCCGTCCAATCCATCATCGGAGCAACTGCTAAGCGTTTTTGATTTTGTGACATACCTAAATTTTATAGATGAAGTGCTTGAGAGCTAAAAAAATGATGCTTTAAACCACTCATTGGATCTACAAAAGATAACTCTTTTGCCAATAACTGGAGTGGCTCACTGAAATCCTTGTTTGCAATCACATGGGGTTGCAACACTGGGTAAATCTGATCATTTTTAATCGGGATACCCAGCGAACTCATATGAACCCTCAATTGATGTTTTTTTCCTGTACCCAACTTTAGGGAATACTTAGCCCATGAATCACTCACTTCCTCAATATCAATCCAAGTATCAGAGTTGGACTCCCCTGCCACCTCATGCATCTGAATAAATACAGAAGACTCCTCAATTCTGCTTTGGTAATGAATCGGAAAACGATGTCGCAAGTCTTCTCTAAAAGGTGCAATGGCTTGATAGTTTTTTTTGACAGCCTTATCTCTAAACAATGCTTGATAAGCATTTCTATCCTCTGGTCGTTTTGAAAACGCCACTAAACCAGCAGTCTCTCGATCAATCCGATGAATTGGACTCAACGTTTCAATTCCAGTAGATTTCTTTAGGCGAACCAATAGAGTTTCTTGCAAGTAATGACCGCCTGGAGTGACAGGTAAAAAATGAGGCTTATCAGCAATTAGCAAATAATCATCTTGGTAAATGATCGTCTCTTTAAAAGGAATAGGCTCCTCTGATTCCACACGCCTAAAGTAATAAATAAATGCACCTGGCAAATATTGACTGGTAACACTGAGAGTTTGACCATCAGTATCAAATATCAAGCCATCATTAAATCTTGAAATCCATTCCTCAGCTCGTATAGCGGGAAATTTATCCACCAGAAAATCAAGTACCGTGGCATGTGAATGACCACCCTGAGGCAGAAATACCTTGCTAGGAGAAATACCAGATTGACTTTGCATTATCAGGCTTCCAATGACAACAAAGCCGCAACGATGAAGTATGCGGCTTTGTTAGTTCAGCTACTTAGTTTAAGCAACTGTCTCACGACTAGCCTTCTTACGCTCGTGCTCTTTTAAGTAGCGCTTGCGCAGACGAATGCTCTTGGGCGTTACCTCCACGAGTTCATCATCACTGATGAACTCAACGGCGTACTCTAAGCTGCAATCAACTGGCGGCACTAAACGAACTGCTTCGTCTGTTCCCGAGGCACGCACGTTCGTCAA
>CALKUJ010000102.1 GCA_937996825.1 uncultured Polynucleobacter sp.
AGACGCAGTGTCAGAAAAACTTCTGGAATACCTGCGCAGCGAACGCATGGTGGACAAGTATTGGTCCGAAATCCAAAAGATCAACCCGAGCATTGATGAACCTCAAGCGGTGGTCTTGATCCTGCGACACACGGTCAGCATCTGGGATCAGTTCTTCACGAAGATGAAAACAGAGATCATCCATGCGTTGATCAAACGGGTGGTTGTCAAACCTAACGGGATCGAGGTTCAGATGCGGTTTGAGGGACTAGGAGCGGTTGTGAAAGCGATGCAATCACAAACGCCTCAGCTCGAACTTGCCTGAAGGAAGGGCATCGATGCAAGAAATCGAAACTGCGGTCGATGAGTTCGGTATACCCAAACTTTCACCCCTGAAATTCAGGCAACGCGGGGGGCGGAGAGTTGTCCTTCCTGCCGCTGGATCTTCGCTTGAAGAGCAACCTAAGGAGGCGACGATCAACTCCCCCCTCATCAATGCAATTGCCCGAGCTTTTTACTGGGCAAAACTCATTGACCAAGGGGTTGTAGCCAGCGGGTCTGAAATTGCACTAAGAGAGGATTTAGAACCAAGCACAGTGAATGAGCGGCTTCGGCTTTCGTTGCTGTCACCCAAAATCGTAGAAAGCATTCTGAATGGCGCTCAACCTGATGGTTTGACCATGCAGTGGCTGACACGAAATACTTTTCCTGCTGACTGGAACAAGCAAGAGCAGTTATTTCAATGTATTCAAACGGCTCTAGTTCTCGACTAATCGAACATCTCAAGCCCTAGGCGCAGCCATAGCCCTGAATTCGGGCATGTGCGACCAAGTCATCAGCTCTCAAGCCTGCGTAACGTCGGCGCTGAGCAATTGATCGTGCAGCTCTAGGATGATGAAGACAGGCGTCCGTTTTTCGTCCCCATAGTGCCACGCAATTTTTATAGACACGGCAATTCTGCACACAGAGAAAACTATTAAAAATTTCGAGCACTTTTACGTTTAATTGCCATATCGGCACGTCTAATCTCATCGGGCGTAGTTGGGGAAAATTGGGGAACCGGCGTTGGCTTTCCGTGATCATCAACTGCAACCATTGTGAAAAAACAGCTGTTGACATGCCGCACGACTTGTGAACGAATGTTTTCTGCAACGACTTTAATTCCAACTTCCATTGAGGAAGTACCTGTATGGTTCACAGAAGCAAAAAAGTGAACGAGCTCTCCAACATGAATCGGCTGCCTAAAAGTTACCTGATCCACACTAATGGTCACAACATAACTACCTGCGTACCTGCTTGCACAGGCATAAGCGACTTCATCCAATAACTTCAAAATTGTGCCGCCATGTACGTTCCCGGAAAAATTGGCCGTATCTGGCGTCATAAGCTCCGTCATGGTGAGCTGGTGCGAAGGTAAGTTGATCATGAGTAATTTATTTAACTTTATTGACTATCCAGCGATCAATCAAATTCGCGATTTCCAAATTATTTTTCTCAATCATCACCATATGACCATTACCTCTAATCCCTTCGTTTTCTAAACGAATGAAGTCTGTAGGTACACCTGCTTGCTTCAGAAATTTAGCAGTACAGTGGTCATAGACTGAATGATATGAAGCTTCGGCGGCCATAACCATGACCGGGGTGTTTCTCAAATTTACTAACCGACGAGCAGGAGAACGTTGCATCCAACATCCGAATAATGCATCCGACTCTGGTTTTTCTTGTTCAATATTTAAATCTTTCGAATTTAATGCCGGTGGGTCATAGGTTAGGGAAATGTCGGTTGGACCCCAAGCACGAGCCTTACCAGTTGCATTGACTGAGTTTTCAAAAGGGGGACCAGAAGGTTCAATTGCAACAATGCCCTTCACTAAATTAGGACGGGCATCTGCAATCAACCATCCAAATGGACCTGATTGTGAATGGGTCAATAAAATTGATGGCCCTATACGATCCAAGAGAGCTGAAACAGCAGTTTGGTTAAACTTTTGCGTGGCTGGATTTGATGCAAGACTTTCAACCTGTGTTGCATAAAAAGCATCAAAGATGGAATCCCCTCGTTTACCTTTACCAGGTCCTGTACCAGGCCACTGCGTGTGTAATTTCGCCTGTGGCCAATTGCCAAGATCAGCCGTTGAGGTGAATTGAGACTCAATTGCTTGCGCGGAGAACATTCGAGTTTCGCCATCTGAAGGATGCCATGCCGAACGTCCTCTCATAGGTTGATCAATCATGTAAACGATATAACCTTGCTCTACAAAATATTCAGCCCATCCCTTTCGTCCATCTGGAGTTCCCATCCAATTTGTAGCTGTTTGAGCCGCACCATGAATGAGCACTAAGGGATAAGCTCTTCGAACAACATGAGGAACGATTACTTCTACATAAATTTGCCCCGACATAACTCGTTGCTTCTCGGGCCCTGTGTATGTTCCGCCAGAGTAAAAATATCCACGACTTTTAATAGCCGATTGATCATGCACAGGCACAGGCGCAGTCGGAACAGAAACATTGGCACATCCGGCTACCAGTGCGCAAGTAAACATCAAACTGAAAAAGTTTCTAAGCATGAAATCTCCAATCGCTGTATAAAAATCGTATCAAGTTTTAACGCGTCACAACAGTCAACTAGATGTCAATTTGAATGTTGGCATCTTTGACAATTTTTCCAATCTTTTTTAAATCCTCTCGGATGAGCGACTTGAACTGCTCAGGAGATGATTTGGTTGGTACAAAGGAAATTTCTGCAAATCTAGCCTTTACAGTTGGCGCATCTACTGCCTTACCAATTTCTGCATTCAGTCTATCTGCAATAGGTTTAGGCAAATTCGCCGGTGCCCAAATTCCATACCAAGATAAAAGCTCGTAACCTGGTAATCCACTTTCTGAGACAGTTGGCACATCAGGCAAGCTTGGGATCCTCGTTTTGCTAGTAACGCCAATTGCCTTCAATCTACCCGCTTGGAGAAATGAAATAACTCCAGGCATTGGAGAAACAGCGGCAGAAACATGCCCTCCAATCACATCCGTCAATTGAGGAACAGCCCCCTTATATGCAATGATTTCCATCCCCATTTGAAGCTCACGGGTGAATAGCTCCTCACTTATATGGCTTGTTGTTCCCAGACCCGATGTTGCCCATGTGTACTTTCCGGGATTTGCACGAGACAACACAGCCAACTCTGCCAGTGATTTTGCGGGTACATCTTTATTAGCGACGACAACTAGGGGTACATACCCAATTTGACCAATTGGCGTAAAGTCAATCTCAGCGTTATATGTTTTCTTGGCAATGACCAATGGCAAATAAACCTGACTAGACGCATTGCAAATCAAGGTGTAGCCATCTGCTTTTGCCTTTTTTGCGATTTGAGTTCCAACAATACCGGACGCACCAGGTATGTTGTCAATCACAACAGGTTGGCCAAGCTGTTTAGACAATTGATCTGAAACCAATCGGCATGTATTGTCAATTGACCCTCCTGGGGTATAAGGAACGATCATCCGAACTGGCTTGTTTGGAAAGTCCTGTGCACATGCACTTTGAATTGCCAGCAATACTGATGCACTAAGCACAATGAGCTTTAACTTATTCATAAGACTCCTGAGGGATTAGTTAGATTACTAAATTTAATAGACACGAATTGCAAACTCGCAAATCGCGTCACACATGGCTTGAGGTTGCTCTGGGGCCATCGAATGAGCAGCCCCTTTGATGACAACTTCTGTCACGCGATCACCAAGATAAGGCTTCATGATTTTTGGAATAACTACAGCGTCGTGTTCCGCCTGTAAATCCAAAATTGGTACAACAGTACCGGCAGAAAAATAATCATCTATTGGCGTATGTACGCGTGCATAGCTTTGTGCGTGATGAGCATCTTGATACCAACCATCCAACCAGACACTAGGATCATGGCCGGGTGCAAAAAAAGCTTTTCTTAAGCACTCAAGACGTTTATCAACAGAAAGCGACGGATCACCTGCACCATCGATTTCAGCTCTAAGTCTGCTGTACGGTTTTTCTTCTGAACCAGGAAGAAGCTTTCCAGCAGAAGCTGCGGCCATAACTACAGCACAAACAAGATCAGGTCGATCAGCGGCCACCATACGCGCTGGTTGACTGCCCCACGCGTGACCCACGATGACAACTGGACCTGTTTTTTCATGATCCAACACTGCAGCGACATCACCGCCAAAGTCATGAAGAGATAACTCCTCCATTGGTCCATGACTCCCACGAATACCTCTGGGCTCTGGTCGAATAACACGGAACCCTTTGTCAATAATTCTCGTGCTGACATCATCAAAATCTCGACCGGATCGAGCCAAGGATGGCAACATCACGATGACGTTTCCACTCCCTTCATCGCTGTATTCGATCGTTACTGGAACAGATTTCCCCTTAGGGATGTAAGTCACTGATTTGAATGAAGTCATAAATTCAAGTCGAAGTAATTTCAAAATTAGCCACGTTTTTGCAAAAGTCCGCCGTCCACTGGCAAAAGAACGCCCGAGATATATCTAGCTTCCTCTGATGCAAGGAACACAGCAGCATTCGCAACATCCCACGCATTCCCCATAAAACCCATGGGGACAAGTGCATTGCGCTCAGCACGAATGACATCGGCAGAGACACCCCTCTCCTGTGCCCGACGATTGATAGCCATTGGCGTATCAATCAAGCCTGGAAGAATTGCATTGGCACGAATTCCAAAACCAGCGTTCTCAATTGCAATGTGCTGAGTCAATGCATTAACGCCAGCTTTTGATGTTTTGTATGTAACGGTAGGTCTAGCTGCAAGTGAGGCAGTTGAGGACACATTAATGATGCAGCCACTGCGTTGCTTAATCATTTGAGGTATTGCATGTTTACATGTCATCAACATTCCGCGCAAATTTAAGCCCATCAGTCGATCCCAAGTATCGATTTCTAGTTCGGCAGTTTTCTTGTCCCCTTTTGACATTCCAACGTTGTTATGCAGGATGTCAATACGACCATAGCGATCAATACACGTTTGGATGATTTCTTTGCATGAGTTTTCGTCAGTGATATCAGCGACCAAGGCAGATGCGGTGTGCCCATACTTTTGAACCGCACTCAGTGTTTCATTGAGCCAATCACCTTGAATATCGACTAACAGCAAGGTTGCGCCTTCTTGGGCAAATCGCTCAGCTGTAGCTCGTCCATTACCTACAGATTCACCTGGCTGTTGACCAGCACCAACAATGATTGCGACCTTACCCTCTAAACGGAGATTAGACATTTTTGAGACTTTCAGTCGGGTTTAATGTTTTGGCCAACTACCACCTTGCGCCAACGTTCAACTTCACTCTTCATGAATGCAGCCATTTCAGCTGGTGAATTTACAGACACGTTCAACCCGTCCTTCTGCAAGGTTTCCTTGTAAGCGGGGGAATTAGCAGCCTTTTTGAGTGCCGCGCTGATGCGTTCAATATACGCAGGAGGAGTACCTTTTGAAGCGAAAAGGCCATACCAAACCTCTGCGGAATATCCAGCAACAGTTTCAGAAACAGATGGAATTCCAGGGTATGCGTCAACACGGCCTGCTGAAGTCACTGCAATCGCTCGCATCTGACCACTCTTGACAAACTTGTGAGTACCGCCAGCAGTCCCGAACAACATATCTACTTGCCCACCTAACAAATCTGTGTAAGCAGGACCTGCACCTCTGTAAGGGATGTGCTGAATATCAATCTTTGTCATCATCTTGAATAATTCAGCTGCCAGATGAACAGCGGAACCATTTCCTGATGACGCGTAACTGAGCTGTCCATTGCGTTCTTTGGCAATTCGAATTAAGTCAGCGACTGACTTAATGGGACTATCCGCGCGCACGGCGATGATATTAGGACCATTGCAAATTCGACCTACAGGAGGGAGATCGTTTAAAGTGTCATAAGGCAACTTAGGTATCAACGACGCATTGATTGCGAGTGCACTCGTGGTCATCAGCAAGGTATGACCGTCATTGCCAGCTTTAGAAACAAAATCTGAGCCAATAACTGTTCCTGCACCTGGTTTGTTATCAATGATCATGGATTGACCAAGATCCTCAGACATCGCCTGAATGAGAGATCGGCCAATGACGTCCGTTCCACCACCCGTTGCAAATGGAACCACAACCTTAATCAACCTAGATGGATAAGTAGCGCCAAAGCTTGAGGTCGATTCTGCTGCAAACCCAGAGGCAGCCAGCAATAGACTAGAGGTAAATTCACGACGGTCCAATGCTTTTTTGATCATGACTACTCTAGGTTAAGCGGGAAATTTGTAAAGCGCTTGAGGATTAATCACAAGCAATTTCTCTAACAACTCTTTACTTGGTGCAATCTGAGACAAGGCATCTACTAGTTCACCATCGTCAGGGATATGCGTGTGATTTGGGTGCGGCCAATCCAAGCCCCATACACACTGCTCAGGAAAATTCTCCACCAGGCATCCAGCAAGTTTTTTACCCATTGGATAACCACTACCAGCCCTAGCCGTTGCTTCAATTCGATCAATGCCGCTTACCTTGACATGAACATGAGAGTGATCAAGCAATTTCATCAACGCTTGAAAATCTTCATGACTTTCTCCAAGTGTTGCATCCACACGCCCCATATGGTCAATCACAACAGGAACAGCACTCTTAAGAAGCTCTTGACCAACGGTGTGAACGAGTGAACTTTCAAAATGAACCTGCAGGTGCATGCCAGCTTCAGCCAACCGTGGCGTCAATTTGATAACGTCATTAACATCGTGTCCTCCACCAATGTGCTTCATAAAGTGGAAGCGAACTGCACGAAATCCACGACTAGCGAGACGCTTGAGTTCGGCATCCGAGACATCAACTTCAGTCAATGCGACGCCAAGGTAATGCCCTCCTCCAGCTTCAATTGCATCTTCGACAACAGAGTTATCAGTTCCATGGGTAATAGATTGAACGATGACGCAGCGAGCTATACCTAACTTTTTGTGCAACGCAAAGAGTTTTTCCTTTGGCGCTTCGGCAGGTGTATTTTTTCTTGCAGCTGCATATGGGAATCTTGACCTTGGACCAAATACGTGAACATGGCTGTCACATGAATTTGCAGGAAGCACAAGCTTAGGTTGGCTTGGGACGTCTAGATATGTTTGAACAACTGTCTCAGAAGATGCGGTAGTCATAGTTAGTTTTGAATTTATTTAAGCGTGCACAGGCAAACCAATTAATTTAGAAAGTGTTGACACATCAAGTCCATCAATGATGTCAATCAACCCAAGTCCCTCTGGACCACATGAAAGAGTCGCTAGATCTGAGTAAATTCGGCTAACGCAGCCAATTCCAGTTAGTGGATAAGAACAAGCAGAAACCACCTTGCTCTCGCCCTTCTTAGTAAGCAAGTCCATCATGACCCAGGTTTGCTTAGCACCCACAGCCAAGTCCATAGCACCACCAACTGCTGGAATTGCCCCTTGTTCACCAGTACTCCAATTGGCTAAATCGCCTTTTTCTGAGACTTGAAAAGCACCCAGAACACAAATATCAAGATGTCCACCACGCATCATTGCAAAGCTATCCGCATGATGAAAAAACGCACCTCCCTTAAGCAAGGTGACAGGCTGCTTACCTGCATTAATTAAGTCAAAGTCCTCATCTTCTGCCTTAGGTGCAGGCCCCATCCCAAGAATCCCGTTCTCACTCTGAAGAATGACCTCTCGTTCTTTTGGTATGAAGTTAGCCACTAATGTGGGTTGACCAATTCCTAAATTTACATATGCACCTTCAGGAATATCTTGGGCAACTCTCAATGCCAACTCGTCTTTGGTTCTTCGCTTGTATTCAGTCATATTTTTTACCTTATGCAGACTTTTTGAAGCCGCCACCAACCGTAGCCTTATGGTCAATTCGCACGATATGACTCACAAAAATTCCTGGAGTCACGATGGCTTCAGGGTCAAGTTGACCCAACTCTGCAATCTGATGAACCGTTGCGATAGTGCGTTTTGCAGCCATCGCCATTACAGGGCCAAAGTTTCGAGCTGCTTTGCGGAAGACTAAATTTCCCCAGCGATCACCTGATTCAGCTTTGATCAGAGCGACATCACCATGAATTGGATATTCAAGGACATAGTTTTTGCCATTGATGAGTCGAATTTCCTTTGGCGTTCCGTCTGAATTGAAGGCCATTTCTGTCCCAAAACCAGTTGGGGTGAAGAAGGCCCCTACCCCAGCACCAGCAGCACGAATTCGCTCTGCCAAGTTACCTTGGGGAACTAATTCAAGCTCAATTTTTCCGCTTCGATAGAGTTCATCAAACACATGCGAGTCTGCTTGCCTAGGAAAACTACAAATGATTTTTCTAACGCGCCCAGTACGCAAAAGTGCAGCTAGCCCTGTGTCGCCATTACCAGCGTTGTTGTTAACAACCGTAAGGTCGCGAGCACCTTGATCAATCAATCCGTCAATTAGTTCGTTAGGTATCCCTGCCGTACCAAAGCCCCCAATTAAGACTGTTGAACCATCGCTTACGCCATCAAGTGCATGGGCGATTGAATCTGAAATTTTGTTAATCATTTAATTTCTTACTTATTAGTCCGAACAAAAAGTTCACGAACAGTGTTCATAAACATTGGGCGAATCCTTGAGCTCCAAGCTGTGTGACGGATAGCCAACCATTCTTTGCTTTTCATGACTTCTGGCGAAATCAATTCATAACAGGCGATGTAACGTGGAGATCCAGATGTACGTAAAAATCGTTTCGCACTTATCGTTCCTGGAACACTAGCCAGTCCTGGCAAATGTTCTGTGTCATACCAAGCGTTGAACTCTTCCTCCGACTCCTTTGAGATGTCGGTTTCAACGATGTAGTGATAACCACCTGATTCAGTGTGATTTGCACCATTCAAGGATGTGAGCAATGTGATCTCCTCGCAATGCGAAGAAGTCGGCAATTGCCCTTCAACATAAGCTCGCCAGTTCTCACTCAATGTTGACTTCCACCATGTCTTCTTCAAAACATACTTAGACTCGTTCATTACCAACGGATCAGCGCCGGAGTAAGTGACAAGGTGAAGAACAGTCATGAAACTTCCAATCAATGAACAATATTGAGTGCCACCAAAAATCTAGAAACCATGTTGTAAGCCGCAACAGTTGCAACTAATTCCACAACTTTGCCTGAGTCGTACTTTTTAGTCACTTCATCCATCAGTGATGCGGGAACCTCAATGTCACGGGTCATGTGGTCCGTCATTTTGAGAATTAACTTCTCATCTTCACTAAATCGAGAAGACAGCTCAGCTAGTTTGATGTCATCAATTTTTTCTTGCGCTACACCAGCTTTAAGGGCATGAGGAATATGGGCGTCAAACTCAAAGCTAGCCTTATTGAGTACGGCGACTCGCAAAATCATCAACTCACGCAAATCTGCGGGTACAGACGTTTTATTACGAACAGCAGTCAACATGCTTTCCCAACCTTGCGCGATAGGTGCGCTATTGAGTAGCACTTGATAAAGCAATGAAATTCGACCGCGCTCTTGCAGAATGCGATCCTCGATCTCTTTTAACTCTGGTCTAGTTCCCTGAACAACAAGAGGGACGCGTATGTGGTCTGTACTCATTCGTCACCTGTAATGTTGCGAGATTTAATGAGTTGCGCCCACTTTTCTGTATCAGCTTTCAGCATTGCACCAAGCTCCTCTGGCGTCGAGAATTTAGGCTCTGCACCAGATTGCGTCATCTTTGCATTGGCAGCAGGATCAGAGACCGCTTGCTGAACAGCTTTATTGAGAGCTTTAACAACTTCAGGTGATGTCTTCGCTGAGGCGAACAATCCATACCAGTTGTTTGTATCTACTGATTTGAATCCCTGCTCTTCGAAAGTTTTAACATCGGGGAGTAGTGGATGGCGTTTTTTAGATGCCATACCAAGAGCTTTTAAACGTCCACCTTTAATTTGAGCCATCACAGCCGGTACGTCCGCGAAGAAGCCATTTACCTGACCTCCCAACAAATCATTAAGTGCAGGAGCCATGCCGTTGTAAGGCACGTGAAGCAAATCAGCTCCTGTAGATTGCTCAAGCTGCAACAAGGCCAAATGAGGAATGCTGCCCTTTCCAGATGATCCAATTGGCACAGGCTCTTTCTTTGCCTTAGCTGAGGCAATGAATTCTTTTGCATCTTTGGCAGGGTTCTTTTCATTGACAACAAAAACTTCGACGTTATTTGCAACCAATGAAACAGGAGTGAAGTCCTTTTGCATGTTGTATGAGAGCTTTGAGTAAAGCGATTGATTGATTGCCGCAGCACCCACACTCGTTAGCCAAAGAACACTTCCATCAGCTTCTGATTTGAGTACCTCACCAGCACCAATTGCACCGCTAGCGCCTGGTTTGTTTTCAACGATCACAATCCGACCCAAGCTTTTCCCCAATGGCTCAGCAATGGTTCGAGCCATTGCATCCACAGGACCACCAGCTGCAAAAGCAACAATGATTCGCAATGGCTTGTTATTGGCTTGAGCAAATGCAAATGAAGCAGAAAAAGTAGCTGCTAGTGCAATTAGCAAGGCGCGTTTATTCATTTCTTGTCTCCTAAATAGTTATTAATCGCAGCGTGCAGTCATACCGCCATCAACGATGATTTCTGTACCTGTGATAAATCGAGCTTCATCACTTGCCAAGAAAAGTGCTGCATTGGCGGTATCCCTACCATCGCCCATAAATCCAAGTGGAATTCGCTTCACACGTGACGCCAGCAGTGCGTCAACATCACCGCCTGTTCTTTGCTTTGCCAAACGGACCTCAACCATGGGGGTATGTAGCTGACCTGGAACGACTGTGTTTACTCGCACGCCCATAGGTGCATGCTGAACTGCTACTACCTTTGAAAGCTGAATCACACCAGCTTTGGTTGCCGCATAAGCCACTTGCGCACTTCCAGTCCAACGGATTCCAGAAGTGGAAGCTACGTTCACAATCGCGCCACTTTTCTTAGCAATCATGGTGGGCAGAACATACTTGCATGTCAAAAATACACTCTTCAGATTCACGTTAATTTGCGAATCAAACACTTCCTCACTCATTTCAACGGGACCACCTGCCGCAGAGCCGCCAACGTTATTAATGAGAATGTCAATGGTTCCAAACTTATCCAAGCATGCTTGAACCATTTTTTGAATGCTCTCTGAACTCGTAACATCACACGCGTAGGTTTCAATTGAACTTCTGACAACCCCGGCCAACTCCAATGTCTCGGCCAGACGCTCTGGGTCGCGATCTACGGCAAATACTTTTGCACCTTCTTCAGCTAATCGAACTGCCATTGCACGACCATTACCCCAGCCAGAACCAACACATCCAGCGCCAGTAACGATTGCGACTTTTGAATTGAAACGAGTCATTTTTCACCAGTGATTTGAAATTAAGTTGGGCTAGTGTCAAGCATCCTTAACCAGAGGTAAACTACATAGCACCTATATCAGATATGTCTTTATCCTATGGATTTAAAACAGCTAGAGTACTTTGTTGAGGTTGTTGAACGAGGCAGTTTTAGTAAAGCTGCGGTGTCGCTAAACCTGGCTCAACCGAGTCTCAGTAGGCAAATTGCCCTACTTGAAACTGAGCTTGGACATCGACTTCTTGAGCGAACAGGACGCGGCGTCTCAATCACTGAAGCCGGATCCGCACTCCTATCTCACGCCAAAGTGATGCTTAGCGCCGCAGAAGATGCCAAATTTCAGATTAAGGAGATGCGAAGTGACCCTTCGGGTAAGGTCGTAGTTGGTCTTCCTCATCGAGTAGCCATGGGTCTGTGCGTGCCACTTATCAAAAAGTTCCATGAAAGACTACCCAATGCTCTAATTTCTGTCGTTGAGGGACTCAGTTTGTCTCTTAGAGATGGACTGATAAACGGGCGCATAGATATCGGCTTACTTTTTGACCCAGCTCCAACTCCATTACTAAAGTACGAGTCATTACTGAGAGAACGATTGATGCTCGTAGCACCAGCTTCGGTAACACTGCCAAAGCAGATTAGTCTTCAAATGCTCAAAGACTTTCCGATGGTTCTGCCAAGCAGCCCCAACCCAATTCGAAATTTGGTTGATGCCGTATTACTTCCAAGAAAAATTGACCTGAATATCGTTGCAGAAGTTGGTGCAGTTCATTCTGCTCTGTCACTTGTAGAGACTTCTATGGCTTGTTCCATCCTGCCTGAGAGCGCCTTGAACCTTAGAGCCAGCACGCATAAGGTTTCATTTTCACCAATAGGTCCTCCAGCAATGTGGAATCAATTGATTCTTGCAATACCAGCATCAAGACCCATGAACAAGCTATCCATAGAAACAATCAAAATATTGCGTGAGCTTGATTTCCGGATGGATTCAAACAAGTAACGGTCATTACTTGCTGTAGTCTGATTACTCAAAGAGCACGTTCAAGTCCGCAAGTACAAAACCAGATCCACATTGAGCTGCCAATTCGTGGAGCTCGCGACTAAGTGAAGCACGATCTTGCTGTCGGGCCCAATGCACAGGACCTCCCTCCCATCGAGGAAAACCATACCCGTGAATCATGACTACATCAATGTCACTGGCTCGAGTTGCGACCCCCTCACCTAGCAAACATGCCGCCTCATTGACGATTGCAAGCATTGCTCGTCTTTGAATAGTCTCAGCTGGTAGTTGTTGACGCTTAATGCCTCGGCGAATTGAAGCGTCCTCGATGATCTGGAGAACTACTGAGTCTGTCACTGGCGCTTGCTTTCCATCAGCATAGGTGTAGTAGCCTGAACCTGTTTTTCTTCCCAGTCGACCTGCCTCACAAAGCCTGTCAAGAATGTCGACATATCTAACGCCTTGAGCTCTTGTCGCAGCTTGAGCTTTTCTCATGCGCCAAGCAATGTCGAGTCCTGACATATCAGCCACAGCAAATGGTCCCATGGCCATTCCAAACTGCTTCAAAGCAGCATCCACATCCTCAGGCAGCGCACCATCTTCGAGCATAAATTCGCATTGGTTGCGATAAGCGTTGTAGATTCGATTGCCTATAAATCCAAATTTATTGCCAGCTAATACAGGCAATTTTTTCAACCGTTTGCCCAAGGCCATACCGGTTGCAAGTACTTCATGGCGCGACTCGCTCCCACGTACGACTTCGAGTAACTTCATCACGTTCGCTGGGCTGAAGAAGTGCAAGCCGATGACGTCTTGTGGTCTTTTCGTGGCATTAGCAATAGCATCCACATCTAAATAAGATGTGTTTGTTGCCAATACAGCACCTTGCCGGGCGTATTGATCAATTTTCTTGAAAACTTCTTGCTTTACAGCTAGATCTTCGAAAACTGCTTCGATAACCAAGTCTGCTTTAGTGAGTTGATTCCAATCCAGAGTGCATTGCAAGTGAGCCTCACGCTCTCCAGCGGTCATCGCCTTCATCTTCAGTGCTGCAACTCTGTCTCTGTAATGGGTAGCAACTCGCTCTTTTCCACGATTGAGTGCCGCCTCATCCTGCTCAAGCAAAATGACTTTCATCCCTGCATCTAGAGCGCTGATAACAATACCTGAGCCCATCGTCCCAGCTCCGATAACGCAGATGGTTTCTACTGAGACGGGATTTGCCAGCAGTTCATTCGGCAATTTCGTACTGTCTCGCTCCGCGAAGAATATGTGTCGAAGTGCAAATGCATCTGGCTCGAGTCGCAAGTGCATAAAAACAGCACGTTCATCTGCCAAGGCATCCTCAAATGGCAATGCTTCAGATGCTCGTATTACTTCAATTGCTGACTTAACTGCTGGTCGTTTTTTGCCTGACCGCATTGCATCTTCAGAAGCTTTGAGAATTAGACTGACGTCTTCTTTAGGAACTACCTCGTCGCGAATGCGACGTTTTTGACCATTCATACGACCTGCGTACTCAATCGCAGAATTCAAAAGATCACCATTGACGACCTCATCAATGAGGTTCAACGCATTAGCCTCTATTGCACCAATACGTTGAGCACCGCAAATCATCTTGATTGCTTTAGCGATGCCTACACGTCTTGGCAACCGTTGGGTTCCGCCTGCTCCAGGGATGATTCCTAGGGAAACTTCTGGCAAACCAACGACAGCATCTTTATCTGCAACGCGAGCATCACATCCAAGAGCCAATTCGAATCCTCCGCCTAATGCGGCACCATGTAAAGCTGCAACCACAGGTTTCGAACAGTGTTCAATTGCACGAATTACATCTGGTAGTAATGGGCCTTCTAAAGGCTTTCCAAACTCACGAATGTCTGAGCCAGCAACGAATGTGTTGCCAGCGCCAATGAGAACCCCAGCTTTAAATTCAGAATTACTAGCAAGCGTTTCAATTGCAGACATTAGCCCTTGCCGGACAGCAACAGATGATGCATTGACAGGTGGATTGTCAATGGTAATGACACAAACATTGCCTACTGCTTTAGTGTGAACGCTTACGTTTTCCATCAATTTAGACTCGTTCCAAAATCACAGCGATACCTTGACCAACACCAATACACATCGTGCAAAGTGCATAACGACCACCGGTTGCATGTAGTCGATTTACAGCAGTTGTTACTAAGCGTGCGCCAGATGCCCCCAAGGGGTGGCCTAGTGCAATTGCACCTCCCCATGCATTGACACGATGATCATCATCATTCAGACCAAGCATTCTTAAGACAGCTAGACCTTGAGATGCAAATGCTTCGTTCAACTCAATGACGTCAATTTGTTCAATCTTCAGACCCGTCAATGCCAATACGCGTTCTGTTGCTGGAGCTGGACCAATTCCCATAACGCGAGGCGGCACACCAGCTGCAGCCATACCAACGACTCTGGCTTTCGGAGTTAATCCATGCTTTGAGGCTGACGACTCATCTGCCAACAATAATGCACATGAACCGTCGTTAACGCCACTTGCATTTCCAGCTGTTACGGTTCCGTCTGGACGCACAACTCCTTTGAGTTTTGCCAAAATTTCCAAACTCGTTTCACGAGGATGTTCATCTTTATCAACAACGATCGGCTCACCTTTCTTTTGTTGAATCATGACTGGTGTTATTTCGCGAGCGAAGTGACCTGCTTTTTGAGCTGCTACAGCATTGAGTTGGCTGCGAAGAGCCATTTGGTCTTGAGCCAATCGCTCAATCTTGTAATCTGTTGCTACGTTTTCAGCAGTTTCAGGCATTGAATCAACGCCATACTTTTCCTTCATCAACTTGTTAACGAAACGCCATCCAATGGTTGTGTCGTACACAGCGTTGTTTCGACTGAATGCACTTTCAGCCTTTGGCATAACGAACGGAGCACGACTCATGCTCTCAACCCCACCAGCAATGATCAAGCCTGATTCACCGGCTTTAATTGCTCGTGCCGCTGAGCCAACCGCGTCCAAGCCAGATCCACACAGACGGTTCACAGTAGAGCCAGGAACTGAAACTGGAAGACCTGCAAGCAAGCTGCTCATGTGAGCAACGTTTCGGTTGTCTTCACCAGCTTGGTTTGCACATCCGTAGATCACATCGGTTACAGCATCCCAATCCACGCTTTGGTTGCGAGCCATCAATGCTTTCAGTGGAATTGCACCTAAATCATCAGCGCGCACTGAGCTTAAGGCACCTCCATAACGTCCAAATGGTGTACGGATTGCGTCACAGATAAATGCTTGTTTCATGGCAAAGACTCACTTTTAGTTAAATTCCAAATACGTTGAAGCAAAGCCGCAGCTTGTGCTTGACCTATGACAGGTCCAGCCAGTTCAATCAGTTTTCCTTCAAGATCTGCATCAGACAAAGGCAACTCTGGGTCGCCTTTTCGGTCAGGTTGCAGATGCTCAAAACTTCGACCATCCTTCAAAGTAATCTTCACCCTTGCAGAACGGCGCTCAGGAAATCCAGCATCTACTTCTGGATCTAATTGAGCAAAGATGCGAGAGATCAAATCACGAGTGAGAGGATCATTCAAACGGTCATGCTCAAAGGCAGACAGCCGCACACTGCCAAACGCTAACGCTGAGGCAACCATGTAATTGATACTGAACTTAGCTTCATCAGCGGTTTCCGGATCGGTATGTCCAGCAATATCCAAGGTAGGTCGATAGACACCCAATTCAACTTTTTGAATATCCTTGGCGTCAAATCCATGGGTCTCTTTGAGGAATAGAGCACCATCGACCGATGGGAATGTGTGTCCGCAGCCAATATGATTTTTAAAAGTGAGGCGCGTGATATGAAAGTCAGAGCCAAGAGTTGACGTCACTTTTGACCAATCAACTCCCTCGCTCATGGCATTACCTAGTCCTAACTCCCCTTCAAGGACATCAAGTGAGCTCAACATACCTTGTTTTGCCAACTGAGCGGCAAGAATGCCAGCCTCAGCGGCACGACCTGCATGAAGCGGTTTCGCCATCGGCTCAGTTTTGAAGGCTTGTTGTAGTCCCGCTGTGAAAGTTGCTGCCAAAGCCAATGAGTTTGCAAATTCAACCTCATTTAGCCCGTACAAATTCGCGGCTGCAGCAGCTGCACCAAAACTACCCATCGTTCCAGTGTTGTGCCAATAGCGATAGTGCGGACGCCCCATCACCATACCAATACGCGTAGACACCTCATATCCAAGAACTACTGCGCGTAGAAATTGCTTGCCGTTAGCCCCAACTGCTTGAGCTGCAGCTAAGGACGCTGCAATAGTCGCAGCACCGGGGTGATACATCGCCTCACGAAAACTATCATCAACTTCAGCCGCATGAGCAGCAGTTCCATTAAACAAGGCTGCTGCTCGTACAGTTGCAGATCGACCATTCCCAAGCGTTGAAGCACCTCGATCTAAATCCTCCTGAAGTGCCTTCTCGAGAACTCGAACACTTTCAGTTTCTAGCCCAGGGTACAAAGAGGCATACCAATCAATGACTGCTCGCTTTGCATGGTGCCAAACCTCATCTGACACGTTTGCTTCATTAAATTGAGTCGCGAATTTTGCGAATAATTGCACAGCATAGTGATTTTTGGAGCTCATTTTTTATTCTTAATCAGGTTTAATTGATTGTGCTTGCACGACTTTTCGCCATTTAGAAACGTCAGCTTTGACGATGGCTTGAGCTTCATCAGGCGTTTCCAGCGACACGACCAAGCCCTCTCCTTGAGCACGTTTCTTAAATTCTGGAGTAGCAGTTATCCGCTTGAAAGCTGAATGCAATTGCTGAACGATTGGAGCTGGTGTTCCCGATGCGACAAAAATTCCGTACCAAACGTCAGCTTCATATCCTTTTGCACCAGACTCTGCAAATGTCGGCACTTTAGGGAGTAAGGCGGAACGAGTGCCACTGGTGACAGCTAGGGCTCGTAGCTTCCCACTGGCAATAAATGGTGCAACGCTGGGCAATGTTCCAAATACGACATCAACTTGTCCGCCCATCAAATCAGTGATTGCGGGTGTAGCGCCACGATATGGGATGTGCGTCACAAACAAACCGTTGTTTGTCTTCAGAAGCTCAGCAGCAAGATGTGTAGACGTACCGTTGCCAGCAGAGCCGTATGAATACCTTCCAGGATTAGCCTTTGCCAAACTCAAAAATTCTGCACCGCTTTTAATTGAACTTTCAGCATTAACAACCGCAACGTTTGGTGCTCTACCAAGCAAAGTAACTGCTGAAAATGCACCCTCACCTCCATATGGCAACTTTGTCTGCAATGCAACAACAGCAGCAAATGCGTTTGTATTGATTAAAAGAGTATGGCCATCGGGTGAGCTTTTTGCGACAAAGTCGTTACCAATCACAGTCCCTGCACCGGCCTTGTTATCAATGATTACTGTTTGACCGAGATCCTTGGATAACAAGTCCCCCAAAGTTCTTGCCATCGTATCGGTGCCACCTCCAGCTGGAAATGGCACAACGAGTCGAATGGGTTTAATTGGAAATGAAGCTGACTGAGATTGTGAAATCTGAGGCAGCATCACAAGAGACACGATGACAAGTAATCGGCATGACCTTTTCAAAATTTCTCTCAATGCGATGCTCCCCTTAATGCCCATTACGCAAGGACGACAACGCCGTCAGCAGCTTTGACACCCTCACCCTTAGGCAATACAAAAACAGGGTTAATCTCTGCTTCGATCAGACGTTCACCTAATTGAGCCGCCATATGCGAGAAAGCGACAACCGTATCCACCAAGGCATCCACATCAGCTTTAGGACGTCCTCTAAAACCATCTAATAATGGCCACGTTTTAAGGTCTTTGGCCATTGAAAGTGCTTCATCACGCGACAACCCACCCTCTGCAGGAAGTAATCGCATAGTTGTGTCCTTGAATAGTTCAGCGGTAACACCACCCATACCCAACAAAATGGCTGTTCCAAGAGAATCTCGGTGCATACCGAGAATCAACTCTGTTCCACCAGTCACCATTTCTTGAACTAAGAAGCCCTCTGGAAGTTTTCCAGTATTTGATTTCACCTCTGCTGTCATCGACGCAATACGAGCAACCATCGTTTCCGGCGTCACCCCTACAGCGACACCACCAACATCGCTCTTATGTGTGATTTCACTTGAGAGGATTTTTAGAACCACGCGACCACCTAACTCCGTCGCAGCAGCTTCAGCCTGTTCCGGGGTTTGTACTGCTCGCTCAGCCGCACAGGGGACACCAAATTTAGTAAAGAGTTGCTTAGCCTGTGCTTCATTCAAAGAACCACTCGGTAAATCATCCAAACTCTTTACTACGTGTTTTGCTGCATCTTCTGATGCAAATGGCTTGAATTCAGAGGCATGACGCATTGCTGCACAAGCGGCAGTAATGCTCTCAGCAGCCGCGTACGCAGGCACTCCTCTCTCAGTCAGTAACTTACCAACCGCTGGAGCATGCGGACTTACATAGGCAAACACTGGCTTATCTGAATTCGGCAAACATTCTTGGATAGCACCAGCCATCAGCTCTGGCTTAGCTAAGCTAGATGAACCAACAACGATCACCAGTGCGTCATATGTCGGACTTTCTAAAAGCGCATTAATAGCACCACGCAGCAAGTCTGGACGCAGACCTGCCAACGTAACATCAATCGGATTGCGGTCCAGTACTGCTTCAGAGCCTGAGTTCAATGCTCTCAAAGCACTTGCTGTAGTCTCGTCTGGTGCGGGAGTGTCAAAGTCTGCAATACCCAAGTCGTCGGACACCAAAGTACCTGCGCCACCTGTTGAAGTCAAAATTGCAATTCGATTACCGCGCAACTTTCGACCAGTCGATAGTGCAGCGGGAATATCCAACAAATCTGCGAAAGTTTGTGCACGGATGACACCCACTTGTTTGAACAGTGCGTCATACATACGATCAGCACCTGCCATCGCGCCTGTATGAGAAACAGCGGCACGAGCACCAGCTTCTGAACGACCAATTTTGAAGGCAACGACAGGCTTACCTGCTTTTGCAGCCTTTAGACAAGCAGCACGAAACTTCTCAGGATTTCTAACGGTTTCGATGTAAAGCGCAATCACCTTAGTTGCAGGATCATCTGCCAAATGATCGATGAAGTCTGCTAATTCGAGATCAACCTCGTTGCTGGTTGAAATCAGCTTCGACAATCCAATGCCACGAGCGGCTGCCCTTGAGAGCAAGGAGCCCATGATGCCACCGCTTTGGGAAACCACTCCAATTCCGCCAACTGGGAAATGATCCATCTCAAGCGCACCAGTCGCAGACAGCATGATGTTGTCGGTCAAATTCACAAGACCAATGGTGTTGGGTCCCAAGATTCGCATTTTTCCAGCAGCTTCAATCAACTGCTTCTGACGAACAGCCCCCTCCTCACCTGTTTCGGTATAGCCACTTGCCAAAACAATGGCAGCTGCACAGCCACGGTTTGCTAAGTCACGAACCGCCAAATGCGCACGTTCAGCACCGAGCAACACAATGCCGACATCAGGCACTGACGGCAAGGAGGTGACGTCTGGGTAGCACTTGAGGCCATCAATCTCATCAACTTTGGGATTGATCGGAAATATGTCGCCAGTGAACCCAAGTTTTTTCAGGTAAGCAACTGGGCGACCAGCAGTCTTCGTGGGATCAGCAGAAGCGCCGATGACAGCGACACTGCGAGGTTTGAGCAAACGAGAAATTGAATCCATTTTTAATCCTAGCTAGCAGCTTTTGCCAAAAATGCTTCAACAGAAGCACGGTGCTCAGTACTGGTGTAGCAGATACCCTGTGCTTGACTGCCTTGTGCGAACACATCATGTGAAGTCATTTCAAATGATTGGTTCAGAATTGTTTTTGTGAGTGCAAGAGCTGTAGAAGATGCTTTACTTAATTCAATTGCCCATGCTTGCGCGTCAGAAACCAGAGCTTCAGCCGTTGTTTTACGGTCCACGATACCGAGAGCCAATGCCTCATCCACATCAACCTTGCGACCACTAAAGATCAATTGCTTGGCTTTTGACAGGCCCACGCGACGTGGGAGGAAATACATGCCACCGCCATCTGGGATGATTCCGCGATTGATGTAAGACCAAGCAAAGCTAGCCCACTCGCTGGCAATGATGAAGTCACAAGCCAGAGCTGTATCAGCGCCCAAACCTGAAGCTGCACCGTTGACGGCAGCAATGACAGGCTTAGGACATGTGTGCAGGAGTGATTGCGTGTAGTGAACTCGTTGTTGGCGATGCCAGCCGTTAAAGCCGACTTCACCCGTTGGTGCATTCATACGCTTTTGCATGCCACTGATGTCACCGCCAGCACAAAATCCTTTGCCCGCACCAGTCAATACCAGTGCCTTGATGGCCTTATCAGCAGTGATGCTTTCGAGCGCATCAATGAATTCGCTACGCATTTGATCGCTCATTGCGTTACGCTTATCTGGGCGATTGAGCGTCAAAGTTGCAACTGCATGCTCAATCTTGAGTTCTATTAATGAGTAGTCCATGATGATTCCTATTCGATTCAATCGGGTTTGATGTTGTTTTCTTTGACGATTTTTCGCCAGCGAGCCTCTTCTCGTTTGACATATGTATCGAGCTCTTGCGGCGTTCCTGTTGACACGGCAAGACCCTCTGGCTCTAACTTGCGACGAAATTCAACTGTTTGCGTAGATTGCTTTGCTGCGGCATTTAATTTGGCGATCACATCAGCAGGCGTGCCAGCAGGTGCAAACAACCCGTACCAGCTTTCAACTGAATAACCTTTGACGGTTTCAGCGATTGCGGGGATTGATTTCATAGCGGATGAACGTTCAGCAGAAGTAACTGCTAAAGCACGAAGTTTTCCACTAGCAATGTGAGGAGCAACGGCGGCAGCTGTAGCAAACATCATGTCCACTTGCCCACCCAACAAGTCGGTCATTGCTGGGCCAGCGCCACGGTATGGAACGTGAGTGAGTTTTACTTGAGCGATGTTTTCGAACATCTCACCTGCTAGGTGAGCCGAAGTCCCGTTACCTTGTGAAGCATAGGAAAGTTTTCCAGGCTCAAGTTTGGCCAAGTCGAGCAAGTCTTTGACATTTTTCAACTGACTATCACTGCGAACGACTAAAACATTAGGGCCACGTGCAATCATCACAACTGGAGCGAAGGCCTTCTCAGTATCGAACGGCAACTTAGGCATCAAACTTGGGTTAACTGCATGAGCAAATGTTGCGACAACCAAGGTATATCCATCAGGTGCGCTTTTAGCCACTGCATCAGAACCAATAATCGTTCCAGCTCCTGGTTTGTTGTCAATGATTACTGACTGCCCTAGTGCTTGCGACAAGCTCGCAGCAAGTGTGCGAGCAATACTGTCAGTACCACCGCCAGGTGAAAACGGAACAACTAATTTAATAGGCTTATCTGGATAAGCTGCGAATGCCGCTGAAAGTGAAATGACTGCTGTAGCAACCATTACGCAATAGCGTTTGATTCCTCTAGTAAAGATGCTGTTCATATATAAATCTCCAAATTTATTTTCACGCTAGCTTACTTATTTGCAAGCTTGCGTGCACACATCAAATTCCACTAGATGGAATTTGATGAACTAAAATCTGTAACATTCGCGACTACAGGCACATGAAATGCGTAATTCAGCTCTGATAAAACCACCGACAGCAGCCAAGCCTGGAATTTCAACTGCCAATCGCTCTCTTGAAAGAGGCATCGACATATTGAGAGCCTTTCGACCTGGCTCGGCTTTGCTTGGTAACGGTGACATTTCAGAGAGAACGGGACTGTCCAAGTCAACAGTTAGTCGACTTACACAAACCCTTGTAGCTAGCGGTGTTTTGCAAATTGAGCCGGGAACTCGTGTGTACCGTCTTGCACCGCTTGTTTTAAGTCTCGCCCACGCTATGCGTACGGGTTCCAAGGTCTTAGCTATTGCAGCCCCCTTAATGCGGAGTACGTCGGAAAAGCACAAAGTTAACGTTGGGCTCGCATCTCCCGATCAAGATGAAATGGTTTATTTGGAGTCAATTCGATACAACCGTCGGCCATCCCTTCGAACAGTGGTTTCAGGACAGCGTGTACCGATAGAACTAACATCACTTGGCCGTGCGTACCTATCTTGTGCTCCAGATTCACAAAAATTAAAACTCCTTGAGCATTTCAAGAAATTGCGCAACAAGCAATGGCCAAAATTAAAAGCAGAAATTGAAACGGCTGACGCACAAGTAAAAAAATTCGGCTTCTGCATTGCATCTTGGCAACCAGAGGTAATCGCGTTAGCAACACCAATAGAAGTTGGGAACCAAATTTATGCTTTAAATATTAGCGTTTCGAGCGATGAAGATGCCACAAAACTAGCCAATGAACTTGCCCCAGTACTGATGGAGCTTAGAACCAAGGTCGAGACGGCACTAATCTTTGCTGAATGAATTTCAGGACTTTTTAGCTCGCTCAAAGTGTTCGATTTGTTTGTAATCACTTACGCGGTCAAATGTTGACATTAGGTTTTGCACGCTACAACAGTTCGTTTCTAGTTAATCATGCTCATGCACAGTTAAGGTTAAACGTATTCCCGCAAACCCGCATGAAACCTAGGTTTTCCTTGTGGACGCGTCCTTAAGAAAACAGAGAAAAGAGAGAGAAAACGCCAAAAAAACTCCACTTATTGAAGAAATGAAATTGCCGCGTCCTTAAGGTAACTCGTCGGAAGCCCGCAAATACAGGGCTTGGGCGCAAAGAAAAAGGGCTCGGAGATTTTCCGAGCCCTTGTGTATGGTGGTGGTAGCGGGATTTGAACCTGCGACATCAGCATTATGAATGCTGCGCTC
>CALKUJ010000103.1 GCA_937996825.1 uncultured Polynucleobacter sp.
TAGGGGGTCTGAGTCAGCGTCTACTAAAGGCCAATTATTCGAGTGGGATTTAACTCTATTCAGATCTAATTTGAAAAATGAATTTTTCACTGCCTGTACAAATCCAAGTATTACAAATACATGCTCAACCACTAATGTTCCTTCGACAGTTCATCAGGGTATAGAGCTGGGAACATATTTCTTATCTGGGTATAAGTATGAGAGCCGCGCATCATTATTGGTTAGTGACTTCAAGTATGACAATAATGCTACGCTTGGCAATAATCGCATGCCTGGCGTTGCTCCATTATTGCTTCGTGCAGAAACTCTTTATAGGTGGGGCAATATCATTGGCTCACGGAGTTTGCCGTCAATATATGCCGGTCCTAAGTTTGAGTGGGCAACAAAGTCGCCAATGGACGCCGCCAATACTTTATACAATGACGCCTATTTTATCTGGGGATTCAAAGCTGGGCAGCAGGTTGATAAAGATTGGTCGTGGTTTGTCGATGCTAGAAATTTAAGCGATAAAAAGTATGCAGCTACAACCAATATTAGTTCAAATTACACGGCAAGTCCGGGTGATGGCAGATACTACTACCCAGCAAATGGTCGTTCAGTCTATTTTGGCCTTGAAAGAAAATGGAATTAAACATGCTTAATTTACGATCACTCATCAAATCATCGTTGTGCTTTTTTGGTATTGCTATATCTGGGTACGCCGTAGGGCATGTTTCTATAACGCCATCGGAGGTGCCAAAAAATTCTTATCAAAAGCTGACATTTAATATTACTCACGGATGTGGTAACTCGCCGACAAAAGAGGTAATAATTTTTATACCTGAGGAGTTTCAGGGAGCCAAACCAATGCCAAAATTTGGTTGGTCTATTGAAATTGAAAAAAAAGATCTAGAAAAGCCTTATATTTCTCATGGTAAAGAGATTAAATCTGATGTGCGTAAGATTATTTGGAAAGGTGGTAACTTGCCAAATGAGTATGCCGATGAATTTTCCATTAGAGCGAGGATTGTTGATGTGGTAGGAAGTGTGCCGGTCATCGTTCATCAAATTTGTGAGGTTGGAAAATGGGAATGGTCACAATTGCCGGCTGATGGTAAAAAATTAGCATCACCAGCACCAATCTTAAAAATAATTGAATCTAATAATCATCACCATCACTAACATTGAGGAATTTATGAAAAAAGTATTAAGCACTGTATTTCTTGCGACAGCATTCATCGCTACGTCTGCATTTGCAAGTGGTAACGAGGTCAGAGTGGGTAACTTGAAGATTGAAAATCCTCAAGCAAGAGCGACTGTTCCAGCTCAAAAAATGAGCGGTGGTTTTTTGAGGATTGAAAACAAGGGTGGTGCCGATAAGCTTTTGGCTGCATCTTCATCAGTTTCAAAAACGATGGAACTCCACACCATGATCATGGATGGTAATGTCATGAGGATGCGTGAAGTTAAAGGCATTGATGTGCCAGCCAATGGTGTGGTTGAATTAAGGCCAGGTGGTTTGCATTTGATGTTCATCGATTTGAATGAGCAATTAAAGCCAGGCTCAACATTCAAGGTAAAGCTTAAATTTGAAAAAGCAGGTGAAGTTGAAGTTCCATTCCAGGTGATGGAGAGTAGACCTTCTAGTCACGGCCACTCTGGACATGGCCATTCCAAGTAATCTTGATTTTTCATTGATCTGAAAATAAAAAAAGCCGCAAATCATGCGGCTTTTTCTTTTGCTGCAGGTCAATATGCATTGACCAATCAATCAATGCTTAATCTAAGTTTCGATCGGTCACGGCACCTTTGCTAGCTGAACTTGCAAGGCGAGCATACTTGGCCAATACGCCACGTGTGTAACGTGGTTTAGGTTGCTTCCAAGCAGCACGACGCTTGGCGATCTCTTCGTCACTCACATTCAATTGAATCAAAAGCTTGTGAGCATCGATCGTTACTGAGTCACCATCATTGATCAAGGCAATTGTGCCGCCCACATAAGCCTCAGGAGCGACGTGGCCAACCACCATGCCCCATGTTCCGCCAGAGAAGCGACCATCAGTGATGAGACCTACTGACTCACCTAGACCTTGTCCAACCAGTGCTGAGGTAGGAGCTAACATTTCGCGCATACCAGGACCGCCTTTAGGGCCCTCGTAACGAATCACCATCACATCACCAGCTTTGATCTTGTTAGCCATGATGGCTGCCATCGCGTCGTCCTCAGAATCAAACACTCTTGCTGGACCTGTGATGCTTGGATTTTTAAGACCTGTGATTTTTGCCACACAACCTTCTGGTGAAATGTTGCCTTTAAGGATTGCAAGGTGACCTTGAGCATAGATAGGGTTATCCAATGTCTTGATCACGTCTTGGTCGGCGCGTGGAACTGAAGGAACATCTTTCAATGTCTCTGCAATTGTCTTTCCAGTGATGGTCATGCAATCGCCATGCAATAAACCGCCATCCAACAAAATCTTCATCACTTGTGGAATACCGCCGGCTTGATGCAAGTCAGGAGCCAAATACTTGCCTGAAGGTTTCATGTCGGCAATGACTGGAACGCGACGACGAATTCTTTCAAAGTCATCAATGGTCCAATCAACTTCAGCAGCACTGGCGATGGCTAAGAAATGCAATACAGCATTGGTTGATCCACCAACTGCCATGATCACTGTGACAGCGTTTTCAATTGATTTCTTGGTGATGATGTCGCGAGGCTTAAGATCATTTCTGATTGCTTCAATTAGAACGCGTGCAGATTCAGCAGCGCTGTCGACTTTCTCTTGGTCAACGTTTGACATGGTAGATGAATATGGCAAGCTCATGCCTAAAGCTTCAAAAGAAGAGCTCATCGTGTTGGCTGTGTACATGCCGCCGCAAGAACCGCTGCTTGGGCATGAGTTTTGCTCAATACCTTTGAAGTCTTCTTCACTTAAACGACCTGATGTGAATTCACCAACAGCTTCAAACGCTGAAACAATGTTGAGTTCTTTACCTTTGTAATGACCGGCCTTGATTGTGCCGCCATAAACATAAATACTTGGTACGTTGGTACGGGCCATCGCCATCATGCCACCTGGCATATTCTTGTCGCAACCACCCACAACCAATACGCCATCATGCCAAAGACCGTTCACACAAGTCTCGATGGAGTCTGCAATCACCTCACGAGAAACCAATGAGTACTTCATACCCTCTGTGCCCATGCCTATGCCATCTGAAATAGTGGGGGTGCCAAATATTTGAGAATTTCCACCAGCAGCTTCTAGAGCCTGTTCTGCGGCATCAACAAGTCGTTGTAGACCACTGTTACATGGCGTTACTGTGGAGTGGCCATTCGCGATACCAACCATTGGTTTGTTATCAAAATCGGAATCTTTGTAGCCCATTGCGTAATACATTGATCTATTTGGGGCACGTGCTACGCCTTCTGTGATTGTTCTAGAACGCTCATTCATGCGTTTAGGCTTTTTTTGCTCTGACATACAGTATCTCCAAGGGCTAATTTTTAGCAATTTTGTGTGTAAAACGCTATTTTGCCTTTTTTCTAGACTGAACTCCCATTAAAGGAATAAAGCCCTCAAAATACAGGGTAAAGTTGAGTACATTGATCAAAATTAGCTATAAAAAACAGAAAGTAATGAATGTCAGTCGAGCAAGCGAATAATTGGGATGCCATTGTCATTGGTGGCGGTGCGGCTGGTTTATTTTGTGCAGGTGTGGCTGGTCAATTAGGTCAAAAAGTTCTGGTTTTAGATCATGCAGAAGTATTGGGTGAAAAAATCAGGATCAGCGGTGGTGGTAGATGTAATTTCACCAATATCAATAGCTCCCCAGCAAACTTTCTTTCTCTTAATCCTAATTTTGTAAAGAGTGCTTTATCTAGATATAAAGCCAGTGATTTCATTGAATTGGTCAAAAGCTACAAGATTCCCTTTCATGAAAAGCACAAAGGCCAATTATTTTGTGATGTGTCCGCCAAACAAATCATTGATCTTTTATTTGAAGAGTGTAAAAAAGGTGGCGTGGTCATCAAACATCCAGTCACGGTCACTGGTATTAAAAAACTAGATCAACCAGAAGGTACAACTCTAGGTGGTTATTCATGGACAGTTGAAACAGACGCTGGCATTGAAAAGGCCAAAGCAGTTGTCATGGCCACTGGTGGTCTGCCTGTTCCAGCCATTGGTGCCACAGACTTCGCCCTTGATGTGGCCAAACAATTCAACATCCCAGTGGTCAACGTTAGACCAGCTTTGGTACCTTTGTCTTTTACATCAGATGAGTTTTCTAATTTGAGTGATTTGTCTGGCTTGAGTGTTCCTGTGAAGGTGAAATCTGGAACAAAATCTCAGCGTTATGGAGCATGCCAATTTGATGAGGATTTACTGCTTACTCACAAGGGTCTATCAGGTCCAGCTATTTTGCAAGGCAGCAGTTATTGGCATGAAGGTGAGGCTATTCATATCAACTGGTTCAATGATGTTGATATCGATGAATTATTTGATGATGATGCCAACCGTTTGAAACTCACAGAGAATATTTTGGGAGCTGTTTTGCCGCAACGCTTGGCTAAAGCATTTGCTGAGCAAAAGAATTTGGTGGGGCGCAAATGGGCTGAGGTTGGCAAGAAAGATCGACAAGCATTAAAAGATCTTTTAACTAATTGGGCTGTCAAACCCGCCGGTACTTTAGGTTGGAAGAAAGCCGAAGTGATGTTGGGTGGTGTTGATACAAAAGCTCTAGATGGTCAAACCATGATGTCCAAGGACAATCCTGGTTTGTATTTCATTGGGGAGTGCGTCGATGTGACCGGACATTTGGGCGGTCATAACTTCCAATGGGCATGGGCCAGCGGCTTTGTCTGCGCACATTCATTGGCTCAGGGGCCAGTACTAGCAAGGAAATAGATCGCCTTTTTGCGGAATGATCACGTTTTTCCAATTCAATTCTTGCTTGATCACCTCTGCAAAGTTTGAGCTTGCGTGAGATTCACCATGAATCACAAACACTTTGCTTGGGGCAGCTTTAAATCCTTTGAGCCATCTCAATAAGCCTGCTTGATCAGCATGGGCTGATAAGCCACCAATGGTATGAACAGAGGCTTTAACAAACAGTTCTTTGCCAAGAACCTTCACTGGATTTACCTTATCAACCAAGCGCCTGCCTAGGGTACCCATTGCCTGGAAGCCTGTGATGATGATGGCATTTTGACTATGCGGTAAATTCCAATTCAAGTGATGAACAACCCTGCCTGCCTCACACATGCCACTGGCAGAGATGATGATGGCACCACCTTTGATTCGGTTCAGAGCTTTTGACTCTTCTACGTCAGCGACAAATTTAAGATCCACGGCTTGATGATTTTTTGCAAACCACTCCAAGGTGTCTTGTGCTTCTGCATCCAACTCATCAAAAAACTTTTCAGTCAAATGAGTCGCAGCTGTGGCCATGGGGGAGTCAAGCCAAATATTGAGGTGAGGTAAGCGCTTTTGGCGAACCAGTTCAATCAACATCAACAGTATTTCTTGGGCACGACCCACGGCAAATGCTGGCATCACAATATTGCCACCATGTTTCATGGTTTCTGAGATAACTGTTACCAACTCATCCTTGGTGTCATTCAAAGTGCGATGCAAGCGATCGCCATAGGTTGATTCAACCAATAAGATGTCAGCTGATTCAATCAAGTCAGGATCGGGCATCAAAGGCTGATCGAACATACCCAAATCACCTGAGGCAACAACACGTTTCTTTTTGTCTGATTGCTCAATATCAATCACCGCAATGCCTGAACCCAATATATGGCCTGCATTTCTAAAGTGAGCTTGAATACCATCGATTGGCTCAAATACTTGGCCATATTCATAGGCTTTCAGTTGAGAAAGGCACTCTGTGGCTTGCTTTACGCTATAAAGAACCTGCGGCAAATCCCCATGCCATTTGCCTAATTTTTGTTTTCTCTCGGCTCGCTCAAAATCACTTTCTTGAATATGTGCGCTATCCAATAAAAGAATGTTGAGGAGAGCTTTGGTGGCTTTGGTGCAATAAATCGTGCCTTTGAATCCTTGGGCACAAAGTCTTGGTAGCAAGCCACTGTGATCAATGTGAGCGTGCGTCAAAATCACGAAGTCTAGATCTGCTGGATTAAATGGCAAGTCCTCTAGGTTTTTCTCATCTGCATCCCTGCCACCCTGAAACATGCCGTAATCAATCATGAAGCAAAACTTTTCACCCTTGATTTCACCCTCAAGATAATGACGAGACCCAGTGACCTCTCCGGCTGCTCCAAAAAACTTGATATGCATTCTTTTCCTGCCCTTTTAGGCTTATTTGCCCAATGATTTCTTGAGAGTTGTGACAATTGCGTCAACATCATTGATGACCTCAGCGCCTTTGAGATGATCGCCATTTAAAAATCCATGCTCATCTGCCTGTTTCAAGAAAGCCAATAACTGGTCGTAATAGTTGCCCCAGTTGGCAATGATGATTGGTTTATTGTGTGCTCCAACCTGAAGGCCTGTCCAAACTTCGAATAGTTCATCTAGAGTGCCAAGGCCGCCAGGCAAAATTAAAAAAGCATCTGACTTTTCAATCATCATGCGTTTTCTTTCGATGATGTCTTCAACCACAAATAATTCAGTCAATTGTTGTTGAATTGGTTCTCGTGAGGTCAGTCCTTTAGGAATGATGCCAATCACTGAGCCATTTGCTTCAATAGCGGCTTTGGCAACTGCCCCCATCAATCCGAGGCGACCCCCACCAAAGACTATGCCAAATCCTGCATAACTGAGTTCTCTGCCTACTTCGGCAGTTTTAGCAATCATGTCTAAATTATTGCCGTCGCGTGAGCCACAAAATATACAAATGTTTTTCTTCATGCCTCAAGCATAATCTACTTCGACACCCATTTTGAAGATAGGGCTGTCTCAGAGTAAGATTTAGTTGTTGCAAGACTTGGCCCATCGACATTCAAAGGTATTCAATGCTTTCATCCATTTTGGCAATCAGTGCCGGAGCCTCATTAGGGGCGGTCTTGCGCTGGCTATTGAGTTTGGGTTTGAACGCTGTTTGGGCAACCATGCCATTAGGTACTCTGGCAGCTAATTTGATAGGTGCCTACCTTGTTGGTTTCTTGATGAGCCTTTTAGAGGCTCATGCTGGATTATCGGCGGAATGGAAGTTATTTTTGATCACTGGCTTTCTAGGTGGTTTAACCACCTTCTCAACTTTCAGTGCTGAAGTTGTGGCTATTTTGCAATCAGGGGCTTATCTTCGTGCATTTGCAACTGTTGCTCTTCATCTATTAGGCTCATTAGCTTTGACCATTTTGGGTATTGCTAGCTACCAATGGTTGAAATAATTATTTTTATAAAACTCTAAGGACAAACAAATGATTTTAGAAATTGTTGATATCAGTATTGACCCAGCTAAAAAAGCTGATTTTGAAAAAGCAGTGGCTGCGGGTATTGCTGATGCGATTGCTCCAGCAAAAGGCTTTTGTGGATATAAATTAAATGCTGGCATTGAAAAGCCAGGCCGTTATATTTTGATGATCTACTGGACCACACTTGAAAATCACACGGTTGACTTTAGAGAGTCAGAAGCTTTCGCGCGTTGGAGAGGTCATGTGGGACCATTCTTCTTGAGCCCACCCAATGTTGAACACTTCACATTGGCGCACAAGTCTTAAGCTCTAAGATTCTCGACTCAAGATTTGTGCATGAGGGTTGTGATCTTGTGCGACATTTTTACTTCGCACACGTCCAACTCTCCATAAATAGGCATCGCATTACTTGGGTCTGGGGCAGCTGCCAAAGGAATGTGTCCTTCAGTTGCTAATAAACCAGACGTTGGGTCGATGCCGACCCAGCCAGCCCCTGGAATAAATACCTCGCACCAAGCATGAAGCTCAGCCACATTCTCTTGGCTCTCAGTAGGACTGTTTAAATTGTGCCAATCGGCAGTTGCTTCGATCAAATAGCCTGAAACAAATCTGGCAGCAATACCCATGTGACGACATAGTTGCACCAAGAGCCAGCTAGAGTCGCGACACGATCCAGAGTTCAACTTTAGAGTTTCTTCGGTTGATTGAACACCAGGTTCTAATCGGACCATATAACGCACTCTATTGAAAACGAGTTGATTGAGGTAAACAACGTACTCAATCGTGCGTCTCTTCTCAGGTGGTATTGAGTTAATAAATTCTTGAAATAGTGGCCCGCATGGCTCAGTTTCCAAGTATGGCGATAGTCCTGCCATCAAATTGGCTTCATATTTGAATGGATGGTGCTCGGCTGCTGGCTCAACAAAAAAATCAAACGGATTGATTGTTTCTAATTCAGCCGTTAACTCAACATTGATTTCAAAGAAATTGGTTTTTTCAGTGAACACCAATCTGGCCACGTGATTAGAGAACGGATCTTGTTGCCAGTTAATGAAATAAGTCCTTGGCTGAATCGTCAATTGATAAGAGCTGATTGGTGTTCTGCAGTGAGGGGCAGGTCTCAATTTGATCAATTGAGGTCCCAATTGAACATCTTGGCTATATTGATATTGAGTGACGTGCTTCAGTGATACTTTCATGTTCATTCAATTATCTATGCAAGTCTTGTGCCAAAGTCAGTGAAATTAATAAAAAAGGGCTTAAAAGAGTTAAGCCCCTTTAAGCCCTGACAGAATACCAGTCAATGGATGATCAAGCTTCCATAATTGGAATTTGTTCAATCTTGGAGGCATTCTCTTGTTCAACGTAACGCGCAAGGAACGCACCGTTACTGCTCATTGGAAGTTTCGCCCATACGGTGTAACCTGCACCAGGAACAACACGCATCGGCTCACCTTTTTGGCTGAAAATCTCTTCAATCACAAAATCAGTGTTGCCACTTGGTTGAATGATTTCTAATTTATCGCCCACAGAGAAACGGTTCTTGACTTCAATCTTGACCAATTGCTTTTCGTTATCAACATCAACAACGTTACCAATATAGAGGCTGCGGCCTGATAGAGAGAAGCCGCGCAAGTAATTTTGATGATCTTTGTCTGGGTGGCGAACATAGAAGCCATCGGTGTATCCGCGATTGGCCAAGCCTTCTAGATGACCCATCAACACTGGATTGAATGGACGTCCAGCCACAGCATCATCGATTGCAGAGCGATAGGCTTGGGCTGTTCTTGCCACATAGTAAGGAGATTTAGTTCTACCTTCAATCTTGAATGAATCAATGCCCATTTCTGTGAGGCGCAGGTGGCGGTTGTCATTGTCGGTGTCTCTTAAAATCTCAGCGAGTCGGTCTGCGGGAGATGTTTTCGAGTCTCCAGCGGATTTTTTCGAGGCTGAATCACCCGATACCACTGACGGCTTATCAGGGGCGCTTTTTTCTGCACCTGAGGCCAGGAAGGCTCCACATGGCATGACAATCATGGTTGCCAACGCC
>CALKUJ010000104.1 GCA_937996825.1 uncultured Polynucleobacter sp.
AATTATATGCTAACCCAACCATGAGCGCCGAATGCTGGTTGGCTGTTCAACGAGACCTCGATGCGCTTGTCGCTGCGCTTGGTGTTTGTGAACGGATCAAAAACACACCTATCCCTTTTTCTTATAGCCTTTTTATCAAGAAGTTTATTTTTATTTACGTGCTCACCATGCCTTTGGCTTTTGTGCCTTTATTTGGTTATTTATCGGCATTTATTTCAACTTTTGTTTTTTATGCATTAGTGAGTATGGAATTGCTCGCTGAAGAAATTGAAGATCCGTTTGGCGCCGATGCAAACGACTTGCCAACAGATCAAATTTGCCTCAACATAGAAGGCAATTGCGCACAAATTTTTGGGGCATAAAAAAAGCGCCTAGCGGCGCTTTCGGGAAAAGGGTTGTTTCTTTATTTGGACTCTTCGTCGAATATGCGTTTTGGACGCAATTGCTCAAACAAACCTAGCGTAAGCCAATAAGGAAGGATAAATCCTAATAAAAAGAATAACATCCAAAAGGCCATCCCGCCAATTAAAAGAAACATTACAATACCGAAAGTGCTCATCTTCTATTATTTTTGCAGTTGAAAACTTGTCCAAAATTACACAAATTAATTCATAAACACCAAAAAATGGAATTTCGCATCGAAAAAGACACAATGGGAGAGGTAAAAGTACCTGCTCACCGCTATTGGGGCGCTCAAACAGAACGTTCGCGCAACAACTTTAAAATTGGCCCAGAGGGCTCGATGCCAATTGAGGTGATCCACGCTTTTGCCTACTTAAAAAAAGCGGCTGCTCATGCCAACCACCAACTTGGTGTTTTACCACAAGAAAAAAGAGACCTCATCTCTAAAGTCTGTGATGAAATCCTAACGGGTCAACACAACGATGAATTTCCATTAGTGATTTGGCAAACAGGATCTGGAACGCAATCCAACATGAACTGCAATGAAGTCATTGCCAATCGTGGGCACGTTGTGAATGGTGGTCAATTGCTAGATGAGCAAAAAATACTGAACCCAAATGACGATGTCAACAAGTCACAATCTTCTAACGACACCTACCCTACAGCGATGCACATTGCAGCATACAAAATGGCGGTCGAGGTAACGCTTCCTGGTTTAAAACACTTGCGCGATATTCTCCAACAAAAAGTGGTCGAATTCAAAGACATCGTGAAAACAGGACGTACCCACTTTATGGATGCTACGCCGCTCACACTAGGTCAAGAATTCAGCGGATATGTGGCGCAACTTGATTACTCGATGCGTGCAATCAATAATGCGTTGGTTGTTGTTTCTGAATTAGCTTTGGGGGGAACAGCTGTTGGAACAGGTTTAAATACACCAAAAGGTTATGACGTTTTGGTAGCTCAAAAAATTGCTGAATTTACTGGCTTGCCATTTATCACCGCTGCCAATAAATTTGAAGCTTTAGCCGCACACGACGCAATGGTTGAGTTATCTGGTGCGCTCAAACGCAGCGCCGTTTCACTCATGAAAATAGCTAATGACATCCGCATGCTTTCTTCTGGTCCGCGTTGTGGCATCGGAGAAATCATCATCCCAGACAACGAACCAGGCTCATCTATTATGCCAGGAAAAGTCAACCCAACACAGCCCGAAGCCTTGACAATGGTTTGTGCACAAGTAATGGGCAACGACGTAACTGTAAGCATTGCGGGTTCTAACGGTCATTTCGAACTCAATGTATTCAAACCGGTTATTGCCGCTAACGTATTGCAATCTGCGCGCCTCATTGGAGACGCTTGTGTTTCTTTTGCAGACAATTGTGCTGTAGGTATTCAGGCGAATTTACCAATGGTCAAACAACACCTCGACAACTCACTTATGCTCGTAACGGCACTCAACACCAAAATCGGCTACTACAAAGCTGCTGAGATTGCCAAATACGCACACAAAAACGGCACTACACTTAAAGAAGCTGCTGTTGGCCTTGGACATGTAAGTGAAGCGGAATACGATCAAATTGTAGACCCATCAAAAATGATCGGGTCCTTAGACTAATTCATCTCGCGTTTGGGTCAAATTACATATGGCCCAAACATATTATTGCTTAATTTTGTATATAAAAAAATTCAATGTCAAAAATTAAAGTAGCCAATCCAGTAGTAGAACTCGACGGAGATGAAATGACCCGTATCATCTGGAAATTCATCAAGGACAAACTCATCTTGCCGTACCTCGATTTAGATATCAAATACTACGATCTCGGTATCGAAAAACGCGATGAAACCAACGACCAAATTACCATCGATGCTGCAGAGGCAATCAAGCAATATAAAGTGGGTATCAAGTGTGCAACCATCACGCCAGATGAAGCGCGCGTGAAAGAGTTCAACTTGAAATCCATGTGGAAATCCCCGAATGGAACGATTCG
>CALKUJ010000105.1 GCA_937996825.1 uncultured Polynucleobacter sp.
TGTTGGTCATCAGCCAAGACACATCAGCCTATGGCGTGGATGTGAAGTACGTCACCGGTTTCTTTGATGGCCAGCCCATCAAGACGCGCACCTTAGAGCTGGCGCAAGCTTTGGCCAAGTTGGCTCAAACCTATGGCGCTTGGGTGCGTTTGCACTATGTGTACCCATACCCCAGTGTGGACGACATCATTCCCTTGATGGCCACGGGTCATGTGTTGCCGTATTTGGATGTGCCGTTTCAGCACAGCCACCCCGATGTGTTGAAGCGCATGAAGCGCCCAGCCAGCGGCGAGAAAAACCTGGAGCGCATTGCGCGCTGGCGCGAGCTGTGCCCCGAGTTGGTGATCCGCAGCACCTTCATTGCCGGATTCCCCGGTGAAACAGAAGAAGACTTTGAGCAACTCATGAAGCTCGTCAAAGAAGTTAAATTTGATAACAGCTATTGCTTCACTTATAGCGAAAGACCTGGAACTCCTGCTGCCAATCTGACTGATGACGTTCCATTAGCAGTCAAAAATGATCGCCTCAAAAGGCTGGTGTCTCAAATCGATCAGCATGTTTTAGAAATCAATCAAAGCATGGTTGGCAAAACTGAGATTGCCATGGTTGAAAGCATGGCTCGTGATGGCATTCATCTGCAGTGCAGAACCGAAAATGGTCGGGTTGCTTTAATCAATGCTGGATCCGATCAAGCCAAACGTCTGATTGGTAAATTAATGCCTGTGAAATTCACTGAAGCCATGCCTCATTCTTTGCGTGGCGAATTGATGATTCAGGAATGAATTAAAAATGAGCCAAGCATTTAAGCTAACGCTTGATATTCAGTTCGGAAGTGAGTCTCTTGAGCAAACTTGGTCACCTCTGATCAATAAAAGAAAAGTTGGTAACTGGATTAAAAAAGCTTTGCAACAAGATGCCAGCATGACAGTCAGATTTGTTGGAAATGCAGAGAGTAAAAAACTCAATGGTATGTATCGTCATAAAGACTACGCCACCAATATCCTGACATTTCCCTACGACATTGACCCTGACACTAAGGCCTTGAATGCTGATTTGGTGATTTGTTTACCAGTATTGAAAAAAGAAGCTTTGGCTCAAAAAAAATCACTTGAGCAACATTTGATACATTTAATTATTCATGGCACTCTTCATGCCCAAGGATTTGATCATGAAGATGAAGTTGAAGCTGAAGCCATGGAAGAGCTTGAGATTAAAATATTAAAAAGCCTTAAACAGGCAAACCCTTACTGCTGAATTTAAATAAATCAGTTATCCTTACCCATTATGACAACTGAACCCGAGTCGAAAAGCCTCTTAGAGCGCATCAGCGCACTGCTGACGCCAAGCCCTTCCTCACCTTCTGAGCAACGCCGCGAGTTATTAGAAACTCTCAAAGAAGCTCAAGCAGATGGCCTCATTGATGCAGACGCACTTGCCATGATTGAGGGTGTATTCCAGGTCAGCGAACTTTCAGCCAGAGATATCTTGATTCCCAGAGCTCAAATTGACTGGATTGATATCAATGAATCAGTTGAAGATACCATCGCAGAAGTTATCAGAGCAGCACATTCAAGATTTCCCGTTTACGAAAACAATCGCGATAACGTGATCGGTATTTTACTTGCCAAAGACTTGCTGCGTCACTCTCAAGAAGAAGATTTTCAGTTGCGTGACTGGTTAAGACCTGCCGTATTTATTCCAGAATCAAAACGTTTAAGCGTTCTTTTAAAAGACTTCAGAGAACATCGCAATCATATTGCGATCGTTGTTGATGAATATGGTGGCGTTGCAGGCTTGGTGACCATTGAAGACGTGTTAGAGCAAATTGTTGGCGACATTGAAGATGAGCATGACACTGATGACATTGAAGACAATATCATCAATGTCAGTGAAACAAAATTCCGTATTCGCGGCATCACCGAACTAGAGCAAGTTAATGAGACCTTAGGGACCAACTTTGCCGACGAAGACAATGACACCCTTGCTGGATTTATCTTAAGAAAACTGGGTAGAGTTCCACACAAAGGCGAATCCATCACAATTGGCAATATCCTGTTTGAGATTCAACGAGCAGATGCTAGACAAGTGCATGTTTTATTAGCCACCAAATTAGAAATTGATTAAAGCCTTACTTTTTTTTCTTCTAGGAAGTATCTGTGCTTGGTTGATTGAGTTGCCTCTTGGCGGCTGGTTTTTAATTCTTGGCCTGGCCGTTTACATTCATTTTATTTTCAAGGAACAGCGTGCTTTTCTTTTAGCCTGGCTGTTTGGCTTGGGTTACTTTTGTAATTCGCTCTGGTGGATTTATGTCAGCCTGCATGACGTTGGCAAAATCGCCGCACCAGTCTCTGTTCTGGCAGTTATCGCACTATCTGCATATTTGGCTTTATTCACAGCCCTTGCAATCAAGCTAGTTCATCAATTTCATTCTTCTGCTGCCAGGGTTCTAGGCTTAGCCAGCTCTTGGGCCATCATGGAATGGGCCAGAGGTCAGTTATTCACAGGCTTCCCTTGGGCAGGTCTTGCTGAGTCTCAAGTAGATGGACCATTCTTTGCTTGGGCAACTATTTTTGGTGGATTGGCCTGCACATGGTTTTGTGTTGGTTTGGCCGCCTACCTCAGTCAAGGTAAACACAATCTATTCACCAAGTTTGTTGCATCCATCACCATCATTTCGGCCAGCCATGCTTTGGGATTGATTTCATTCACGGAACCAATCGGTAGACCAATTGATGTGACCTTGATTCAAGGAAATTTTGAGCAATCGCTGAAATTTAATCCTGAATATCTTCAACAGCAAATCAACTTTTATTCAAATGCGATCAAAAGCAGTGAGAGCCATTTAGTTGTTGCTCCTGAAACTGCATTTCCTTTGCCAATGAAGATGATTCCACAAGAAATCATTACAGATATAAAACCAAATACTGCTAAAAAGAATGTGATTCTTGGGGTCGTCAGCACTGGTAATTCTGGCCTACCAACAAACTCAGCAATTGCCTTGAATCAAGGTAACTTGATTTATCAGTACGATAAAAGTCACTTGGTGCCTTTTGGTGAATTCATCCCATGGGGATTTCAATGGTTTGTGGATTTATTCAAAGTACCTTTGGGTAACTTTGATCGTGGCTCAAGAACCCAAACATCTTATATTCTTGAGCAAGGCACAGATCAAATTTCAATTGGCCTCATGATTTGCTATGAAGACGTATTTGGCGATGAACTGGCCAAAAGACAAAGAAATTCATCTCTTGAACATCATCTGTGGATCAACTTAACAAACCTGGCCTGGTTTGGAGAGAGCCAAGCCCCTGAACAACAACTCAGATTGGCACGCCTAAGATCAATTGAAACTGGCATTCCCACCTTGCGAGCAACGAACACAGGGGTCACGGCAGTCATTAACTCTCAAGGTCAGGTTGTGTATGAGTTGCCCAAATTTCAGCAAGCCACCCTCAAAACCAGCGTTCAAGCTTATTCAGGTAAAACTCCCTACGTTTGGTTAGGAGATTTACCAATTTTGATCATCAGTGGGCTTTTACTAGTATTTACCTGGTACCAGAACAAAAAATAAGGTCAGGCGGCCGCAAGAAAGGTAAAATCATGTGGTTCAGGAAACCAATCATATGCTTACCTTTCAGCAAGTTATTCTTACTCTTCAAAATTACTGGGATCAACAAGGTTGCGCCCTTCTCCAGCCTGTCGACCTAGAGGTTGGAGCTGGCACATCGCACACAGCAACATTTTTGAGAGCCATTGGTCCAGAACCATGGAAGGCTGCTTATGTGCAACCATCACGCCGCCCAAAAGATGGTCGCTATGGTGAAAATCCAAATCGTTTACAGCACTACTACCAATATCAAGTTGTTTTAAAACCAGCCCCTGAGAATATCTTAGATTTATATCTCGGTAGCTTAGAAGCTTTAGGTTTAGACCTCAAACAAAACGACATTCGTTTTGTTGAAGATGACTGGGAAAATCCAACTCTTGGAGCTTGGGGTCTTGGTTGGGAAGTTTGGCTCAATGGCATGG